>JAYQUR010000127.1:0-8899 GCA_038148075.1 Alphaproteobacteria bacterium
GCCGGGCTCGACGCGATAGGGCCGGTTGTGGATCGTCGTCCGGCCGCCGTCGCCGTCGACATGGCTCGCGAAAAAATTCCAGGTGATCTGGTCCACGACCTTGCCGATCTCGTAGTCCTGCGCGCTGTACATGGTGACGTCGGCGTGCAGCGTGCCGCCGCCGCTGGTGTCGCGGATGATGCCGGCATAGTAGCGGCCGTAACCGGGTTCCTCGGCCAAGGTCAGGGACTTTTCGGGATAGAGCGCGCGGACGGTCTCGAACATGCGCTCGAACGGGTTCCAGCTCATGCGCGACAGCACGGCTCCCTGCTCGGCCCACGCCTCATCGACCTCGCGGAAATAGTCTTCCTTGGTCAGCTTGCGTTTCTCGAACTGCGTCAGCCCGACATAGCGCGGCGGCTCCTTGAGCCCCGGCACCTTGTAGGTCTTGTTAAGGCCGACCGCGTCCATCGCCGCAACCAGCTCGTCGCATTCGGCGTCGGTCGCGAAACCGCGGATGCGCGCGCAGGGAATCTCGAACCGGCACAGCCCCTCGAACGTCTCGCGCGTGAGCGGCGGCTCGTCGGTGTCCAGCCAGCGGCCGGGGGCGGTTCGGGTCGCGTTCATGCGTCTGCCTCCGCGTTTCGGGTCTCGCTCAGAGATCGGCGAGCTTCGGCATCACCTCTTCGGCGAACAGCGTGATCGAGCGCAGCGCATCCTCATGCGCCATGCTGCCGATATTGAAGGCGATCACCATGTAATTGACGCCGTACGTCTCGATCTGCTCGGCGAGCTGTTCGGTCACGGTGGCGGGCGAGCCGGCGAGATGATTGCCGCCGGCCATCGCCTTTTCGACCGTATCGACCGCATTCCGGGCAAAAGAGGGTCCTTCGACCTGGTTTTCGCGCCATAGCTTGGTCAGGCTCGCATGCCACGTCTTGTAGGCGGGGCCTGCGATTTTCAGCGCCTCCTCGTCGGTCTCGGCGAGCGTCACCTGGCGGCTTATGCCGATCGCGGCGCCGCCGGGAAACGGGCTTTCGGCGCCCAGCGGCGGCGCGCCGCGCTTGGCGTAGCCTTCCTTGAAGGCGTCGATGTTGGCCCTGGCCGCGTCGCCACCGCCCAGCGTGCAGAAATGGAAGCCCTGCTCGCCGGCAACGGTCGCGCTGGACGCGTTGGACGACGGGTACCACAGCGGCGGATAGGGCTGCTGCAGCGGACGCAGTTCCATCGGCACGTCCTTGTAGGTGAAATGTTTGCCGGAATAGGTCAGCGAATCGTGGGTCATGCCCTCGATCAGGACCTCCAGCGCCTCGGCGTAGATCTCGCGCCCGATTTCGGGATTGACGCCGTGATAGTTCAGTTCGAACGGCGAGACCCCGCGACCGACGCCGAGCTCCATCCGCCCGTTCGACATGTGGTCGAACATGCCGATTTCCTCGATCAGCCGCAGCGGCGAATAGAGCGGCAAAAGGTAGGTGAGCGGGCCGAGGCGGATATTCTGGGTCGCCTGCGCGACCGCGCCGAGGAACACGCCCGGCACGGGGACCATGTTAAGCGGCGTCGCATGATGTTCGGCGACGTGATAGCAGTAGAACCCGAGCCGGTCGGCCGCCTGGACGTACTCCACGCGCTGCGCGAACTGCTCGGCCAGCGGCCGACCGGACTTGTCGACGTGATCGAAGACCCCGAATTTCACTTCACCCTCTCCCTTAAATTTTTTTTGGCCGCACCGGCCCACTCCGAAGAGGGGCCGGCGCGTAACAGATTAAGAGCCTACCCGCCGTAGAACACGTTGTCGCCCAGTTCGCGCATCCACAGCGTCGCATCGTCGGCGCGGCCGTCCGGCGCCTTGTTGACGTGCGCGTCGACCACTTCGCCGATGACGATATGATGGTCGCCGCGTTCGACGATCTCTGCGACCTTGCACTCGACCGCCGCAGGCGCGCTGTCGAGCAGCGGCGCACCGGTAGTGCCCGCCCGGTACGCTTCGCCCGAGATCTTCCCGTCCGCGACCTCGGCCGGCTTGAAGAAGGCGAACGCAGCGCCCTGCTGACCCTTTCCGAGAACGTTGAGCGCGAAATGACCCGCCCTCTTGGCGATCTGGTAAGCGCCTGAATCGGCCTTCATGCCGATGACGACGAGCGGCGGGTCGAACGAGGTCTGGGTCACCCAGTTGACGGTCGCCGCGGCGACATCGCCGCCGTCTTCTGCGGTCAGAACATAGATCCCGTAGGGGATCATCCTGAGGGCGGTCTTCTTCTGGTCTGCATCCATCTCAATTTCTCCTATCAGTCAGCGATGCTATGTTTCGAGTTTCGGTAGTGCCGGCCGGCGCCAATCCGCGATTTTTGTCGGGATCGGCCCTGGTAATACCTAATTTTTCTTTTATTATCTTATAGTTACCACCACACAAACAAAAGCCATACCAACAGGGGTACATGCCACTACCCAACCCGGTCTACCCCAGCGCCTCCGCCAGATTACGCACCAGTTCCGCGGTGTCGGCCATATTGTGGCGCCGGTCTGCGACCGCAATATGGGGGCTGAGGACGACGTTCTTGTAAGCCTTCAACGGTTCGTCGGGCGCGCCCGGCTCCTCGTAGTGCACGTCGAGTCCGGCACCGCCGAGACGGCCCGAGTCTAGCGCGTCGATCAGCGCGTCGCGGTCGATGATGTGCGCGCGCGAGATGTTCGCGATGATCGCGCCCGGCTTCATCCGCGCAAACGAATCGCGATCGATCATGCCGCGGGTAGTGTCGTTGAGCGGCAAATGGACGCTAACGAAGTCGGACTGTTCCAGTAGTGCCTCATAAGGGACATATTCGGCGTCGAATTCGCGCTCTATTTCCTCGGGCAGACGGGTGCGCTGGTAGTACAGGATGCGCATGCCCATCGCCTTCGCGCGCTGCGCGACCTCTCGGCCGACCTCGCCGAGACCGAGTGCGCCGAGGGTCGCGTCCTGAAGCGCAACCAGCCCGTTCACCCGCGCCCAGTTGGCGCCGGCGACATGGTCGGGATGGAATTTCTTGGGATGATAGCCGAGGGCCTGGAGCGAGGCGAAGTCGAGCGCGCCGTCGGTTTCGATCAGTTTGCGGCCGACGGCCAACATCAACAGGATCGCGTGCTCGGCGACCGTGCCGTTCACCCTGCGGCGCAGGCGCCGGAACCCGAGCCCCGCCTTTTCCACCGCCGCGACATCGACGTTGCGCGCATCGATGCCGAATTTCTGGACGAATTTCAGATTGGGCGCGCGCGCAAGATCGTCCGGCCCGACCGTCAGGCTCTCGGTGACGATTGCATCCGCGTCGGGCAGCACCGCCCGCATCGCGTCCTCGTCCGGCACCATGTGGATCGTCGACGGGCAGATCGCCGCAGCGATGCGCCGCTGCTCGGCGAACCAGCCATCGACGTCCGCAACGTCGAACGACAGATAATCGCGAAACGCCTCGACACGCTCTTCCGAGACACGGGGATCGAGAATGACCTCGAGAAAGCGCAGGATCTTGTCGTCCTGCACGGCGATCACGGCCATGGGCCGCCCTCCCTGATGCGGTTATGATCTTGCTCTCGCATTTAGCAGCTACGGAGCACGATTACCATGGCCCGCGTCCCGTTCCTCGACGCCGATGACCTCCCCGAGCATGCAGAGCTCGTCGAACGCATCCGCGGCCAGCGCCGCGGCAGCCTGATCAACGTCTACCGCACGCTGCTCCACAGCCCGCCGCTCGCCGAAAGCTGGTTCGAGCACATCAACCGTGTGCGCTGGGGGACGGAGATTTCGGGCCGTCTGCGCGAAATCGTCATCATCCGGCTGGGCCATCTCGTCAATTCGGCGTACGTGCTGCGCCAGCACGTCCCGAAATTGGCCGAAGCAGAAGGCATGACCCGCGAAGAGTGCGATGCGCTTGCCGACTGGCAGGGTTCCGACCTGTTCGACGCGTCCGAGAAGGCGGTTCTCGGATATGTCGACGCGATGGCGCGCGACATCGTCGTCCCGGACGCCGTATTCGCGCCGTTGAAGGATCATTTCAGCGACCGCCGGATCGTCGAGATCACCCTGATGGTCGGTGCCTATATCTCGCACGCCCGCGTCCTGCAGGCGCTCGAGGTCGATCTGGAGCCGGACGAAACCGCAGGGGTCTGATTTTTCGCTGCGCCGGCCCGCTTTCTTCAAAGAGGAGGCAACCCGGGCTCGACCCCGTCGGGCAACTGCGTGTCGAAGGAAATCAGCACTGCCGCCGTCATCGCGTACATCCCCATCAGGTTGACCAGATTGACCAGGGTCCGGCGGTCGAACAGCGCCGCGACGCGGGCGTAGGTTGCCGACGAGACGGCGTGATCGCCGAACAGCTCGCGGCCGAACGCGATGATGGCCGCATCGGCTTCGTCGAGCCCGTCCGCCGGCCGCCGATAGCGGACGATATCGACGATCTCCGCCGAAACGCCTTCCTTCTTCGCCTCCGCCTCGTGCGCCGCCCATTCGAACTGGCAGTCGTGCTCGCGCGCCGTCACCAGGATGGCAAGTTCGCGCGTGCGGGCCGGGATCACGCCGGGATCGCGCAGATACTGGTTCGCCTCGCGCAGGCCGCGCGACAGATCGGGGCTGTGCAAGCGTATTCCGCCCGGTCCGCGCAAGCCGGCCAGCGTGTCGCCGGTCGGGCTCGCCAGATTGTCGTAGGTTCGTCTGCCCGCCTCGTCGAGGCTGTCGCGATCGGGCAGCGGCAGACGAGATCCGGACTCCGGATCGATATCGGCGGGCATTTTTTTCGTCGCCATGGGCTCCTCCCTTATGTCGGGAGACAGCTTAACCGTCCCCGGGACGCAGGCAATCCGCGATCGTTCGCGCCATGTTACGCATAAGCGCGGGATAGAGGGATATTCCCGGTACAAGCGTCGCGCCGATCGGGTCGAGGGGCGCGGTGCGCGTATCGGTCCCCCGGATGACGGTCTCCACAATGGCCGCGGGGAACTGCGGCTCGGAAAAGACGCATCGGACGCCTGCCGCCGTCAGGTGTCTGCGCACTGCCGCGACGCGGCGCGCGCCGGGCTGCCGCTCCGGGCTCAGGGCGATGGCTCCTGCCCCGCGCAGGCCGAAGGCGCGTTCGAAATACTGCCAGCCATCGTGCAGGACGACGAACGGCGCATCGCGAACCGGTTCCAGCATCTCCCGCAGTTCGCTCTCGAGTGCGCCGAGCGTCGCCGACGCCGAAGCGGCATTTCGTGCATACGCGGTGGCGTTCGGCGGGTCGATATCGGACAGGCGGCGCGCGATCTCGGCCACGATCATCGAGGCGTTACCGGCATCGAGCCATATGTGCGGGTCGACCCCGCGTGCATCGCGGGTGCGCTCGCGCCCCTTTTCGCGCTCTTCTTTGTGTCCGTGTCCGCGTCCGTGCCCGTGGCCGTGATCGCCGTTCTGCCATATGCCGCCCGTCCGCAACGGATAGCGGCGAAGCCCCGCGATTTCAGACGCGTCGAGCACCCGGCCGCGCTTGCGCTGGGCGGCTACGGGACGATCGAGGAAGGCTTCGAGCGCGGGACCGACGCGAACGATAAGTACGGCATCTGCCAGCGCGCGCCGTTCGGACGGGCGCAGCGCGTAGCCATGCGGCGAAGCGCTGCCACGGAGCAGAAGGCGGGGCGAGCCTATGCCGTCCATCGCCATCGCCGCCAAGGAATGCAGCGGCGCGATGGAAACGACGACCGCCGGCGCCTCCGCGCGCGCCGGCGACACGGCAGAAAGCGCAAGAACCGCGGCGACGGCGGCAGCGCGCAGGAAATTTCGTGCTAACATGGACGTCGGTTCCGAAACGTTATAATATTACGTTATCTGGCAGTCTCTGTCCCCTGTCAATCCCGGGAGGCCCCGAATGGCGTCGTCGAACGAAACCGAGACGTTCCCGACGAACGAACACGACCACGACAGTTGCATCGCCGACGCAATCGACGCTGCGGACCGGGTGTGCCGCGAGCGCGGCCTGCGCTTCACGAAAATCCGCCGCCGCGTGCTCGAGATCGTCTGGAACCGGCACGCGCCGACCGGCGCCTACGACATTCTCGAAACGCTCCAGGGCGAACGCGGTAGCGCCGCGCCGCCGACGGTATACCGCGCGCTCGACTTCCTGTTGGAGAACGGCTTCGTCCACAAGATCGAATCCCTGAACGCCTTCATCGGCTGCGGGCGGCCGGACGGCGACCATGCGGCGCAGTTCCTGATCTGCGGCAACTGCCGCCAGGTGGGCGAACTCGACGACCCCGACATCGCGCGGCTGATCGCCCGGAAGGCCCGGGGCGTCGGTTTCGACGTCTCCCGTCAGACCATCGAGATCGAGGGACTGTGCCGCCATTGCGCGGAAAGCGTCCATGGCTGACGGAGCGTTCGCCCAGCCGGAAATCCTGGTCGCCGGCGACAAGATCCAGGTTCGTCACGGCCGCCGGACGATCCTCCACGACGTCGACATCGCCATCCATCGCGGCGAACTGGTGACGCTCGTGGGGCCGAACGGCTCCGGCAAGACGACACTGGTGCGCACGCTGCTGGGACTCGAGAAACCGCTGTCCGGCACGGTGCGCCGGATGCCGGACATTCGCATCGGCTACACGCCCCAGTCCCTGGAGGTCGACCGCACGCTACCGCTCGACGTGCGCCGGTTCCTTGCGATGTCTGGGGAGAAGGACGCGACCGCGCTTGAGGCGATGCTGGCCTCGGTAGGCGCCGCGGAGGTTCTCGGCCGCGAGATTCGCCTGCTGTCCGGCGGCGAGCGCAAGCGCGTGATGCTCGCCCGCGCGCTGCTACGGAAACCCGACCTCCTCGTCCTCGACGAACCTACGGCGAACGTTGACGTGCACGGCCAGATCGAATTCTACGAGATGATCGCACGCATTCGCGACGAGCAGGGCTGCGGCATCCTGCTGGTCTCGCATGACCTTCACCTCGTGATGTCGGCGACCGACCGCGTGTTGTGCCTCAACGGACATATCTGCTGTTCCGGCCTGCCGGAAGACGTCTCGCTTCACCCCGCCTATCGCGAACTGTTCGGCGACACGGCAGCGGCCGTCGCGCTCTATTCGCACAGCCACGACCACCACCATGCCTGATTTCGTTCTCTACGCGCTGGCCGCCGGGATCGGCGTCGCGGTGGTGATGGGCGTTACCGGCGTCTTCGTCGTGTGGCGGCGCATGGCCTATTTCGGCGACACGCTGGCGCATTCGGCGCTGTTGGGCGTCGCGCTGGGATTCCTGATCGGGATCGACGCGAACGCGGGCATCGTCGGCGTGTGCCTGGTCATATCGGTCGGCCTCGTCTTCCTGCGGCGCCAGCGTTACCTTGCGGAGGACACGCTGCTGGGCATCCTCGCGCATTCGTCGCTCGCCCTCGGCCTCGTATCTGTATCGTTCGTCGCCGCACTCCGCGTCGACCTGATGAGCTACCTGTTCGGCGACATCCTATCGGTGACGCCTGTCGACCTCGTCTGGATATACGGCGGCGGCGCCGTGGCGCTGGCCGCGCTCGCGTGGATATGGCGCGATCTCGTCGCCATCACGGTGCACGAGGAAATCGCCCATATCGAGGGCGTGCCGATCCTGCGCACGCAAATCGCCTTCATGGTGCTGTTCGCGCTGGTGATCGCGATGGCGATGAAGGTGGTCGGCATCCTGCTGGTCACGGCGCTGCTGATCATCCCGGCCGCCGCGGCAAGGCGCTTTTCGCGTACGCCGGAACAGATGGCGGTCTACGCCGCGCTTTCGGGAAGCCTCGCCGTCGCCGGCGGCCTTCAGGCCTCTCTGCTTTGGGACCTGCCGTCGGGGCCGGCGATCGTCTGCGCGTCGGCGCTGATCTACCTGATGTCGATCGCCGTTCCTGCGCCGCAGACCCGGTAAAGGGAAACCCGTTCTACAGCTCGATCCGGAAAAGCCGCATCGAGTTGTCGCGGCCGATCTTCTGGCGGTCGGCCTCGGCGATGGTGCAGACGTCGAACCATTCGGCGGCGTGATCGATGTTCTCGAACGGCCAGTCGGCCGAAAACAGGATGCGGTCGGAGCCGATCTCCAGCATCGCGTCGATCAGCGTCTGGGTGCGGAAATTGCCGGACGTGGTGATGTAGAAATTGTTCTCGAAATAATGGGCGAGCTTGTGCTTGGCCGGATAGGCGGGCTCGGCGTTGGTCCATTTGTTGCGGTTGTCGACGCGCCACATGCTGTAGGGCAGCCCCTCGCCCATATGGCCGAGGACGATCTGCAGGTTCGGGTGGTCGTCGAACAGGCCGGACGCCATCAGGCGCAGCGCATGCACCGCCGTCTCCTGGCCGAACGCCCAGGTCGGGCCGAGCAGCCACGGGTGGCCCTCGTAGATCTGCGCCATCGACGGAAGCGGGTTGCGCGGGTGCAGGTAGAACGGCACGTCGAGGTCGGCCATCAGCTTCCAGAACGGCTTGTACTGCGGCAGGTCGTAGTAGACGGCGGTCTCCGGTTCGTCGATCTGCGAGAAGCCGTTGACCAGCGCACCGACGAAGCCGAGCTCCTTGACGCAGCGCTCCATTTCGGCGCACGCCATGTCGACGTCCTGCATCGGAAGCGCCGCGAAACCGCGGAACCGGCCCGGATTCCGCTGGACCCATTCCGCCAGCATGTCGTTCGATTTCCGCGCGACGTCGTTCGCTTTCTGGCGGTCCCAGATCGCCTGCACGGCGGGTGCATTCAACGACAGGATCATGAGTTCGATCCCCCACCGGTCCATCTCCTCGATGCGACGTCCCTCGATGTCGAGAATGCGCGCCTTGAGCTCCTCCCACGTGTAATCGGGAAGGTAGCCCTTCGAGTCCATCAGCGTGTCTTCGATGGCGAAATGCTCTTCGAGCGCGATCTTTCCCTGCATGGTCGTCTCCTTGTTCTCAATGTTGCGGTCTTATCCCACAAAGG
>JAYQUR010000128.1:0-8746 GCA_038148075.1 Alphaproteobacteria bacterium
GAATGAAGAGATCGACCTTGTCCTGATAGAACAGGCGGGGCCTGGTGCCGGGAAATTCGCCCTTCACGTTGAGGATTCGCTTGCCTTCGGGCTGCGGCTGGAACTCCGGAATCGCCACGAAATAGTCGAATTCGATGGCCGAATCCGTTGCTGCCGCGCCCCGTTCCACGCCGATCGTGATATCCAGTCCGACCTCGACGCCGTCCTTCTTGTAGAGACACCCGCCGATGAAATTCACGATGCGGGCTTCGAACTGGATGTCAGTAATATCGCGGCCCGGACCTGGCTTGAACCGGACCAGCGCACCGGCATCGCCCAGGATCAGGACCTTCGGGCAGGCATATTGAGTGATGCCCTTGCTGAACGGGTTGCTGCTGCAGGCCGCCAGGACCGCGAGCGCCGCCGCCAGTGCGATTGGCGTCCAGGCGCCTGGCCGGCGGGCTGATCTACGGCTTCCGGTCGTCATTCGGCTCAAAGCTTGCGATGGCTGCCGTCGCATTCGGGCCGGTTGCCGGTATGCTTGCAACCGCAGAACCAGAATGTCGTCGTCTCCGGAGCGACGAACTGGACGGGCCGGAGATCGGTCCCCTTGTGCGATCCGTCGCAGAACGGCTGGCTCTCGCTACGCCCGCAGGCGCACCACCAGTACTCTTCGCCGGCCGTCACCTCGACGCCGTAAGGTTCCTTCTGTGCTACAACCGGATCGGACATGCCTGTTTCCTTTACGTTGCCGGAGCATTCGAAGCGGTATGGACCGCACCCTTCTCGGCAGGTCCGAAGCGCGCTATATCCTTGAAGATACGAACACATTCGGCCGCTTGGCGGGTTCGGCGACTGTAGTTAAGGCGCTGCCCGAGTACAAGCGGCACGATTACCGAGGCATGAAAGGACCCAGACCGCCGGATGACGCTACCCCCCCTCAAGATTTTGCTGGCCGGCCCACGCGGCTTCTGCGCCGGAGTCGACCGGGCGATCCGGATCGTCGAACTGGCGCTGGAGAAGCACGGAGCGCCGGTCTATGTCCGCCACGAGATCGTCCACAACCGCTTCGTCGTTGAAGACCTCGAATCCAAGGGCGCCGTCTTCGTCGAGGAACTCGACGAGGTGCCCCAGGACGTTCCGGTCGTGTTTTCCGCCCATGGCGTCCCGAAATCGGTGTTCGCCGAAGCGGCCGGCCGCGAGATGTACTATCTCGACGCGACTTGCCCTCTCGTTACCAAGGTGCACGTCGACGCCGCGCGCCACCGCAAGGAAGGCAAGCAACTCGTGCTGATCGGCCATGCCGGCCATCCGGAAGTCGTCGGCACGCTGGGCCAGCTGCCGGAGGGCGAAATGCTCCTCGTCGAGAACGCCGAGCAGGCCGAAACGCTGGACGTGCCCGACCCGGACAATCTCGCCTTCGTGACGCAAACGACGCTGTCGGTTGACGATACGGCCGAGATCGTCTCGATCCTGCGCCGCCGGTTCCCGAATATCGAAGCGCCGCGCAAGGAAGACATTTGCTACGCGACGACAAACCGGCAGGCGGCTGTCAAAGCACTCGCGCCGGAGTGCGATGCGCTGATCGTGCTCGGCGCGCCGTACTCGTCTAACTCGAACCGCCTCGCGGAGGTTGCAAAAACGTCCGGCTGCGAGAGGTCGCTCCTGATCCAGCGGGCGGCGGAGCTCGACGAAAGCTGGCTCGACGGCGTTTCCACGCTTGGCATCACGGCGGGCGCATCGGCGCCCGAAGTGCTGGTGCGCGAACTTATCGACCGTCTTTCCGAACGCCGCGATGTGACGGTCGAGGAACGCAGCGTGGCGGACGAGAACGTCGCCTTCAGCCTGCCGCGGGCCCTTACCGCCTGATACCCTGCCGGTCCCGAGGCGATCCCCATGGCGGTCTACACCCCCGTATCGGACGACGATCTTTCGTCTTTCCTGGAAGCCTTCGATATCGGCGAGCCGATGTCGCTGGAACCCATCGCCCAGGGAATCGAGAATTCCAACTATCGCCTGACGACCGCCGCGGGCCGCTACGTCCTCACGATTTTCGAAGCCCGGGTGGCGGCCGCCGACCTGCCGTGGTTCCTCGGGCTCATGGATCGCCTCGCAGCCAATAGCGTGCCGTGTCCCATCCCCGTCCGCAACCGGTCCGGGGAGACGCTGCACACCCTGTGCGGCAAACCCGCGGCCCTCGTGACCCATCTCGATGGCGACTGGCCGCGGTCGCCGGGTCGGGAAGACTGCGCGCAGGCCGGCCGCGCGCTTGCCGGCCTGCACGCGGCGGCCCGAGACTACCCGGCGCGGCGGAACGACCTGTCGGTGGCGGACTGGCGCCGCCTGTTCGACACGGACCGCGATCGGGCCGACGTACTCGAACCGGGGCTCGCCGACTGGATCGCGACCGAGCTCGCAGCGCTCGAGGCGGCATGGCCGTCGGACCTGCCCGCGGGCACGATCCATGCCGATCTCTTCCCCGACAACACTTTCTTCGTCGATGGCCGGCTGACGGGCATCATCGATTTCTATTTCGCCTGCACCGATTTTCTCGCCTACGACCTCGCGATTACGATGAACGCCTGGTGTTTCGATCCCGGCGGTCGCTTCGTTCGCGACCGCGCCGCGGCATTGACGGCCGGCTACGCGGCGATCAGGGCGCTGACCCCGGCGGAGGTCGCCGCAGTGCCGATTCTGGTGCGCGGCGCCGCCCTGCGATTCCTGCTGACCCGGCTGCACGACTGGTTCGTCGAACACGACGACGGGGCGCTGACCCGCCGGAAAGACCCGCTCGAATTGCGGCCCATCGTCGAATTCCACCGCGGCGTGGCCGATTCCACCGCCTACGGGATAGATTGCGCGCCATGAACGATACGCAGAACGGCGACAATGTCGTCCAAATCTTCACCGACGGCGCCTGCAGCGGCAATCCGGGTCCCGGCGGCTGGGGCGCGATCCTGCGCTGGCGGGGAACCGAGAAGGAACTCAAGGGCGGCGAGCCGGAGACGACAAACAACCGGATGGAGCTGATGGCCGCCATCCAGGCGCTGGAGAGCCTCAAGCGCGGCGTGCGCGTGGAACTCTATACCGACAGCACCTACGTGCAGAAAGGCATCACAGAGTGGATTCACGCCTGGAAGGCCCGCGGCTGGCGTACCTCGGCGAAAAAGCCGGTCAAGAACGAGGACCTGTGGCGACGGCTGGATGAGGCCATGGGCGATCACGACATCTCCTGGCACTGGGTCAAAGGTCACGCCGGCCACCCGGAGAACGAACGCGCCGACGAGCTGGCGCGCAGCGGCCTGATGGAAGCCCGCGGCGCATAGAACGCCGGACATCTGCGGCCATTTCCTCCCCGCATTGACGAACGCCTGCACAATCGGGCTAAACTGGTGCCGAGGCCGCGGCTGAAAAGCTGAAAAGACGCATCACCTGCCGGGGAGGGCGGACGATGATCGGAAAAAGCTGGATACGCGAACAGGGCCTGCAGGATCCGCTCCTGGTCGAAGCGCTGCGCCGGCGCGGCTGGGAGGATGTACCGCTGTGGCGCGACGGCGCCAATAAGGACCAGCCGGAACTGCACGAACGGCGAAACGCCGCCATCCGCCACTGGAACGAAATGCGTCCGCTGCGCGACGGCCCGGTCAATCCGGAACGCGTCGAGGTTACCGACACCGCGGCGATGACCGCCGAGATCAAGCGGCGCGCGCGGGAAGCGGGCGGCGCCGACGTCGGGATCACGTCGCTCAAACCGGAATATGTCGAGCTAGGCGTCGACCTGCCGCACCGGAACGTCATCGCCATCATCTGCTCCGAAGATTACGCCAAGGCGCTCGAAGGCCCTCTGGAAGTCGAAGTCGAAGCGATGGAAGCCTATGCGCTGTGCGCCGACGCTTCGACCGAGATCGCGCGCTATATCCGCGAGGAACTCGGCTATCCGGCCGTCGCTCATCACAACGGATCGTTCCAGGTACAGGCAATCCCGGTCTTTCACGACGTCGGTTTCGGCGAACTCGGCCGCCATGGCAGCCTGATCCACCCGGAACTCGGCTCGAACTTCCGGCCGGGTTTCGTCACCACCGACCTGCCGCTGGATTACGACAGCCCGCGCGAGTTCGGCATCCAGGACTATTGCATGAACTGCAACCTGTGCCGCCAGAACTGCCCGGGCGACGCTATCCCCGACGACTACATCACCACGAGCGGCATCAAGCGCTGGCTGACGAATATCGACAAGTGCTACCCGATTTCGCGCTTCCGCGAGGCCTACTGCCATATCTGCATCGACGTCTGCCCCTACAGCTACAAGGAAAACGGCGATCCGGTGAAGCGCGATATCTTCAAGCAGTACATGAAGGTGCGGAAGGATGAAGGATACAAAACGCCCAAGGGAGACCGTTAGTTCCCTCAACTACCGGGAAGCGGAAGGCACCCCGACCGCAACCGTCCCCGAGTTGAAGGCGCTGGCCGGCGCCGCGCTGTCACTGATTGCGCGCGCAGGCGCGGATACCGGCGAGAAGGATTTCGACGGCCGGCCTGTCCGCCGCTTCGCCGCCACGATCTCCGACGGCCAGACGATGGAGATCGCCTTCGCGGGCGCCGACATCCCGTCAGGTATTCCGGACCGCACCGCTCACCCCTCGGATATTCCGTTCGAACGCCCCTGGGTCGGCGACTACCGCCTGGCGGTCAGCGCGCCGCTGGTGGTCATGGACCTGTTCTGGAAGGGCGACGAGCCGCTCCGCATCATGGGCTTCAGCCGCGGCGATTGGGAAGCCGACCTGGCGGAGATGGCCGGCGCGGACGCCTGAGCTCAGCCCCCTATCCTTCCGTCAGAAACGTCGCAAGGTGCGGCGCCCATAGCCGGGCGTGCAGCGTCGAATAGTGGCCGTTGGTATCGTCGCTCCGCGGCACGAGCACATAGCGCGCGCCGGGTATCTTCGCGATCGCCGGCTCCATCACGCCGAGTTGCGGCGGGTTCAGCTCGTCGTCCTCGAAATTGATCGCCAGCAGTTTGGCCTCGATCTTCCCCAAGTCGCCGGACGGGTCGTAATCCATCGACGCCTCGACCTGGTATAGGCGGTTGTTGGCGTCGCCCTTCTTTGCGCGCTCGACCATCGTCCGGTAAAGCTGGTCCGCCGCCTCGCGGGTCGGTGCGCGTTCCTGCAAGCGCACGACGCTCTGGACCATCAGCCCGCTATAGGGCGCGGTGTTCACGTAGCGGCTTGGGTTCGTCTCGTAATTGCCGTTGTTCCAGTCCGGGTCGTTGCGGATCGCCTCGATGGAAATGCGCCGCTGGATCCAGTTGCGGCCGCTCATCGGACCGGGCTGGGTCGCGACCGGCACCAGCCGTTCCATGAACTCCGGGAACATCTCGCCCCACATCCAGGTCAGCATGCCGCCCATCGACAGCCCGAGGACAAGCGCGAGGCGATCGACGCCAAGGCTTTCGGTCAGCAACCTGTGGGTCGATGCGACCATGTCGACGTAGCGGTAGTTCGGAAAGGACGCCCTCATGCCGTCGCTCGGCTTGGACGATCCGCCGAAGCCTACCATGTCGGGAATGATAACGTACCAGTCCTCGAGGTCGAGCGGCTGACCGGCGCCGAACAACTCGCCCGCGAGCCCGTCGTCGAGCCAAGATGCACCGGAGCCGGTCGTGTTGTGCAGCAGGAGCGCGGCGTTGGATGCGCGCCCGTCGGCGTCACGCCGCAAGGTGCCCAGCGTCCGGCAACGGAGCGTCAGAGCGTCCAGTTGCTGGCCGTTGGCGAAATCGAAATTCTCCAGAACGAAGTCCTGTTGCGCATAGCCCGGCCAGTCCGTTCCGTCGCTCATCCGCCGCGTCTCCCCTTGCTCGCGTATGGGCCGTTATACCGCGGAACGCGCGACGCCGTCAGGACGGGTATAATGAAAAAGCCCCGGCGCGAAGCCGGGGCTCATCCGTCCGAACAAGGCGTCGAATCAGAGCTGCGAGATGATCGTGTCCGCGTCGCTCACTTCGAACCCCCCGCCGTCTTCGAGATTGATCTGCGTGACGGTGCCGTCGTCCACAATCATCGAATAGCGGCTGGAGCGCACGCCGAGGCCGCGCTCGGTAAGATCGAGCACCGTACCGAGCTCCTTGGTATAGGCGGCGCTGCCGTCGGCCAGCATTTCGACCTTGTCGCCGACGTTCTGGTCCTTGCCCCACGCGCCCATGACGAACGGGTCGTTGACGGACAGGCAGGCGATGGTGTCGACGCCCTTCGCCTTGATCTCGCCGGCTTTCTCGACGAAGCCCGGCAGGTGCTTGGCCGAACAGGTGGGCGTGAACGCGCCCGGAACCGCGAACAGAACGACCTTCTTGCCGCCGAACAGTTCGTCGGTGGAAACGGGTTGCGGGCCTTCGGGGCCCATTTTCGTCAGAGTGCCGGACGGTACCTTGTCGCCAACGCCAATCGCCATTTTCGCTCTCCCTCATCGTGTTGCGTGAAATACGGCCGACGTTCGGCCGCGAATGACGAAGGTGAGATAGGGCAAACGCTGCTTTTTGTCACGCCGACGGCGTGCGATTTCAGCGCGCGGCGATCGCCGCGGTACCGCCCGCCTTGCCGATTGCTGTCAGGACCGCCGACTCGGTCAGGATTTCCGGCAAAGGCACGCCTTTCGGCGCGGACGGTCCGTAAACGGCGTTGAACGGTATGCCGAACCGGCCGAAGCTCTTCAGATAGTCCGCGATGACTGGATCGGGCCGCGTCCAGTCGGCCTTCATCGCGACGATCCTGCCGTCGCCGATGATTTCCGCGACCCGGCCGCGATTGATGACGAGGGATTTGTTGACCTGGCAGGTAAGGCACCAGTCGGCCGTCACGTCGACGAGGACGGTATTCCCCTTCGCGACCTCGCGGTCGATGGCCGCGAGGTCGAACTTGCGCCAGGTCGCGTCGTTCGCGGCCGCCTCGCCGGAAGTGCCGCCGTCCGCGAAACTGCCCGCGCCGACCATGGAAATCGCGGTCAGCAGACCGACCACGATCCAGGTCGCGAACCGCGCCCGGTCGCTCAGGTGCCGGTACTGCCAGACGGTAAAGGCGATAGCCGCCATCAGCAGCGCAATCATCGTCGTCGCGGGCCCGCCGATCTGGAACCACATCACGCTCAACAGCCACAGCGCCGTTCCGACCAGCGCAATCGACAGGATTCGCTTGAGATTCATCATCCAGGGGCCCGGCTTCGGCAGCCGGTTTACGAGAACCGGAAATGCGGCGACCAGCAGCCACGGCAGCGCCAGGCCGATGCCGAGGAACAGGAAGACGGCGTAGATCTCCATCGCGCCGCGCGACAGCGCGAAGCCCACGGCGGTGCCGAGGAACGGCGCGGTACACGGCGTCGCCAGCAGCGTCGCGAAAGCGCCCGTCAGGAAATGGCCGCCGAACCCGCCCCTGCCCTGGCCTGCGGTCGCGGCAGCGTCGTTCACCGCGTCGGGAAGGCGAATTTCGAACAGGCCCCACATGTTGCAGGCGAACAGCGTGATCACGGCGATCATGAAGGCGAGGAAGACCGGCTGCTGGAACTGGATTCCCCAGCCGGCGGCGAGACCGGCCGCCTTGAGACCCACGGCTGCGGTTCCGAGCAGCAGGAAGCAGACGATGATGCCGCCGGCCGACGCGACGAAACCCGCCCGGATGCGGGCCGGCGTCTCGCCGCCGTGGCTGACGACCGTCAGCAGCTTGATCGACAGCACCGGCAGCACGCACGGCATCAGGTTGAGGATCAGCCCGCCGAGCAACGCCAGCCCGAGGATGGCGGCGAGGCCGTAGCCGAAGACGTCGGCCCGTTCGGCCGCTGCCGCACCTGCCGCGTCGGGCGGCGCGGCGGCAGCACGCTCAAGAACGAGGCTGCGCTCGACGGCCCGGTTCCCGTCGACCAGCGTCAGCGTCACCGTTTCGCCGGCGAGGCGCGAGTCCGGTTTTTTCGGTGCGAGAACGCCAATGCGCAGCAGCGCCTCCGTTCCCGTTGCCGCGACCTGCACCACCGGTTTCCGGAAACCGTAATCCGCGGGCCCCTCGACAAACAGGTCCGGCTCGGTCAGCGCGTCCCTGCCGCTGACACGGACGATCAGCGCCTGGGACGTGCCGTCTCCCGCCAGTTCGGCCGTCTCGATGGCGAGCGGCGCGTCCTGCCCGGTTGCCGGTACGCGCGCCCGCCACGTCTCGATCGCGCCGGCCTCGGGCGTGTTGATCTCCGGCCCCGCCGGCAGATCGAGGGCGAGGGCCGTCTCGTACGGAACGCAAATATCGTCGCAGGTAAGAAACTGTATCTTTGCCCGCAGGCTGACGGGCTGCCCGGGTTCGAACGGCTCCGCTTCGATGGGAAAAACAACGTGCTTCTTGTAGCCGAGCGTTTCCAGATCGAGGACCGAGAAGCGCTCGGGCGCCGGCCAGGCCATTTTCGCGGCCGCGAAATTCCGCGAGCCCGCCCAGTTCAGCTGCGGCGGGAATCCTGCGTCTCCCGGGGAGCGCCAATAGATCTTCCAGCCGGGTTTCATGCGGAATTCGAGGCCCAGAGATATCCGCTCGCCGTTTCCGGCCGTGGCTCCCGCCGAAATCAGCCGAACCGCACCCTGCTCGTACTCGAACCAGTCGGAGGCCGCAGCCAATGCCGTACCGTGGGCGCCCAACAGAATCGCCAACGCGGACCAGAGGGCGGAAAATCTTTTAATCACAGACATATAGGCTCGGGCCGGATTTGTAAGGCTAACGGGCGACAAACGGGGGAGAATATGTTATCA
>JAYQUR010000129.1:0-8639 GCA_038148075.1 Alphaproteobacteria bacterium
TGCTTGATTAACAGGAGCTTAAGGTTCGCTTCGTATAGTTCCGGCATGCGCGCGCAACCCCTCAATCCTCAGAGAATCCCCAAGCTCCGGCAATATGCCGAGATCACGATGAACGACGGATCGGTCCTCACCGGTTACGTTTTCGTGGAGGCGACCGCGCGGATTCAGGACCTGCTGAACGACAATCTGCCGTTCATGCCCTTCATCGACGGCCAGGAAACGGTCCACCTGATCAACAAGAACGCCATCGTTCGCGTTCTGCCCTTCGACTGACGACCGGCATGCCGGAACAAGGGTTTGGCCGTTTATCTTCTGTTTAACCTGTTCCGTTAGTGTCCGAGACGGTAGGAAATCCGGCGAACAGGCCACGCGTTAGATGCATTATCCCGAAACCAGCGAAGTAGCGTCGAAATTCGCGCTATCCGCCATCAAGCGGATGCAGAAGCTCGACCTGCCTGCGAATCCGCTGAATTTTGCGATCTGGTACGAATATTTCGCCGGCAAGAACTCGAATCTGAAAAAGTCGGTCGACAAGCTGATCACCGACAAGAACACGCTCGAGGCCGACGATTCGGCGGAAATCTACGCCCGCTACATCATGGCCGGCGCCCGCGACAACGATCGTAACTGGTCCGAGCGCATCGAAACTGTGGCGGAGCGCATCGTAAAGGCATTGTCTGCAGCCGGAACCGGGACCGCCGAATATGGCGAAGCGCTGGAAAACTTCTCCGGCAATCTCGACAAGGCAAGCAGCATCGACCAGATCAAGCATCTCGTCGTCGAGATCATCGAGGAAACCAACTCGATGGACGCGCAGTCGCGCGAACTGCAGAAAAGGATGCAGGAATCCGCAGACGAGATCAGCGAGCTGCGCGAAGCGCTCGAAGAATCCCGGCGCGACGCGCTGACCGACGGTCTGACGGGCATTCCGAACCGGAAATGCTTCGATCAGTATCTCCATTCCGCCGTGACCGAAGCGATGGTTTCGGGCGAGCCCCTGTCGCTGATCTTCGCCGACGTCGACCATTTCAAACAGTTCGACGACACGCACGGCCATGGGCTGGGCGATCAGGTGCTGCGGCTGGTCGCCAAGATCCTCCACGATTGCGTCAAGGGCCAGGATACCGCCGCGCGATACGGCGGCGAGGAGTTCGCCGTCATACTGCCCAACAAGACGAGCGGCGGCGCGACCGCCGTGGCGGAGAGCATCCGCAAGACCGTCAGTTCGAAGAAGCTGGTCAACAAGGGCGGAGACGGCGACTTCGGCGCGGTGACGATATCGCTCGGCGTCACCTCCTATGTCACGGGCGGGCCGATTTCGGGCTTCATGGAGCGCGCCGACCAGGCGCTCTATCTCGCGAAGAAGCTCGGCCGCAATCGCGTGATGTGCGAGGAAGCCATCCAGGCCGCCATGCCGGCGGCGGAATAGCGCCGAGGCTTGCCCGCTGCCCGCTACGGGCGGCATACTCCCTCGATGATCGTCCTTTTCACCGACTTCGGCGAAATCGGCCCCTATGTCGGCCAGGTCAAGGCGGTGCTCGAACGGGACGCGCCCGGCATACCCGTCATCGATCTGCTGCATGACGCGCCGATGTTCCAGGCCCGCGCCTCGGCCTACCTCCTCGCGTCCCTGATCGACGTCTTCCCGACGGACGTGGTGTTTCTGTGCGTCGTCGACCCGGGCGTCGGCGGCGCCCGCGCCCCGGCGATCGTCGAGGCGGACGGGCGCCGCTTCGTCGGGCCCGACAACGGGCTGTTCGAGGTCGTCCTGCGCCGCGCCAACGAAACCGCCTTCCACCGGATCACGTGGCAGCCGGATGGAATGTCGGCCAGTTTCCACGGGAGGGACCTGTTCGGCCCCGTGGCCGCCCGGCTGGCGCGCGGCGGCACGGTGGAATGCGAAGAACGTCCCGTCGAGGAGGCCCGCCGGCCGCACTGGCCGGACGAGCTTTACGAGGTGATCTATTTCGATACGTTCGGCAACGCGATGACCGGCGTGCGCGCCAAGTCGGTTCCGGTCGATGCGACCCTGTCGGTGAACGGCCGCTCCCTTTACCGATCGCGAACATTCTCCGACAATCCGGAAGGCAGCGCGTTCTGGTACGAGAACTCCTCCGGACTGGTCGAGTTTGCAGTCAATCAGGGCGACGCCCGCGCCGAGCTTGGCGTGAAGATCGGCACGCCGTTTACGGTCGTATCCGGCACCGCCGAGCCCGGCACTGACAGCGGCTGACGCCGCACACCCCGCGAAAGCTCCGACCGACACATGGACCAGCTCATCAACGATCCCGTCTTTGCGGGATTCGCCATCGGCGCGACCCTGCTCGCCGGCCTGTCGAAGGGCGGTTTCGGCGGCGGGTTGGGCTTCATCGGCGTTCTCGGCCTCGCGCAGGTCTCGTCGCCGGTCACGGCGGTCGCGATCATGCTGCCGATCCTCTGCGTCATGGACCTGATCGGTGCATGGGCCTACCGCAAGGACTGGGACCGGCCCAGCATGAAGGTCCTCGGCATCGGCTGCGTCATCGGCACGCTGATCGGCATGTTCACCTTCCGCTGGCTGAACGACCAGCTCATCCAGCTCATGGTCGGCGTTATCGCGATCGCATTCTTCATCGATTTCTTCCGCTCCGGCGGCGAGAAAGCGGCGGCGCGGGTCTACTCCCGGCCGGTCGGCTACGTTCTCGGCACCATCGCGGGATTCACCAGCTTCGTCATCCATGCCGGCCTGCCGCCGGTCGCGATGTACCTGCTGCCGCAGCGGCTGGACAAGCGGATCCATGTCGGGACCATCGTGATCCTGTTCTTCTTCATCAACTATCTGAAGATCGTGCCGTACTGGTGGCTCGGCCTGTTCACGTCGCCCAACCTGTCGACCGCGCTCGTCCTGATGCCGCTGGCGCCGATCGGCATGCTTCTCGGGATCAAGTTCAACTACCTGATCCCGCAGAAGCTGTTCATGCGGATCAGCTATTCGATCCTGTTCCTGCTCGGCCTCCGGATGATGTACGAAGGGCTGTCGCCCTGGTTCTGACGAGATGGCTCAGAGAGCTGCGACGAGGGCGGCGGCAGCCGCGCTCGGATCGTCCGCACCGATGACTGCCCCGATCACTGCGACACCGGCAGCGCCGGCCGCAATGCACGACGCCGCGTTTTCAGCCGTGACGCCGCCGAGTGCGATGACAGGACAGCTCGCTTCGGCCACGGCCTCCGCCAATTCCCGCACCCCATCCGCCGTCGACGGCCCGTAACCGGGTTTGCTGAGGCTGGGGAAGACGGGGCCGAACGTCACGTAGTCGGCGCCGGCGGCAGCCGCCTGCCGCACCTCGCCGAGCGAATGGGTCGACACGCCGATCAGCAGCTCGCGTCCGTCGTCGGGCATCGCCATGCCCTGCGGCAGGTGCAGGCCGTGCGCGCCCGCCGCCCGCGCCGCCGCCGCGTTGCCGTTGACGCTCACGAGCGCGCCGTAGGGAGCGGCGATTTCCACGATGTCGGCGACCAGCGCCGCAAGCTCGGAGGTCGGCAGGTCCTTTTCGCGCACCATCGCCCAGCGGCAGCCGCCGTCGAAGGCGGCGCGCAGGACGTCCATGAGCGGCTTTCGGGCCGCGGTGCGGTCGGTGATAAGAAGAAGCGGCGGCTCGGGGAGTCTCACCCGCCGATCATGCCGTCTTCCGGCGTCGACGCGGTCGCGTAGAGGCGCTTCGGAATGCGGCCCGCCTCGAAGGCGTAGCGGCCGGCCTCGATCCCGAGACGCATGGCGCGGGCCATCTTCACCGGATCGCGAGCGCCGGCGACCGCGGTGTTCAACAGGATGCCGTCGCAGCCGAGTTCCATGGCGACGGCCGCATCCGACGCGGTGCCCACGCCGGCATCGACGATGATCGGCACCGAGCACTGCTCGCGGATGATGCGGAGATTGTAAGGATTGCGGATGCCCATGCCCGAGCCGATCGGCGCCCCCAGCGGCATTACCGCCGCGCAGCCGATATCCTCGAGCTTCTTGCAGGTGATCGGATCGTCGTTACAGTAGGGCAGCACGATGAACCCGTCGTTCACGAGCTGGTCGGCGGCATCGAGCAGGTGCTCGACATCGGGGAACAGCGTCTCCTCGTCGCCGATGACCTCGAGCTTCACCCAGTTGGTGCCGAGCGCCTCGCGGGCGAGCTGCGCCGTCAGCACGGCGTCGCGCGCCGTGAAGCAGCCGGCGGTATTGGGCAACAGGTGATAATTGTCGCCGAGCGCGTCGTAGAGACCGGCGCCGCCGCCGTCGAGGCTGACCCGGCGGACCGCGACAGTCACGATTTCCGCCCCGCTCGCCTCCAGCGCATCCAGCATGATCTGCTGGTTAGGATAGCGCGACGTGCCGATCATCAGGCGCGACCGGAAAGTCTTGCCCGCGATCGTCATGCCGAGGGAATCGGCAGTTCGTGCGTCGTCCATTGTCAGCCTCCGCGTACGATATAGACGATTTCGACCTCGTCGCCCTGCGCCAGCCGGGTCGCCGCCCAGTCGCCGCGCGGCAGGACTGCGCCGTTGAGCGCGACCGCAACCCCCGTGCGTTCGGGTCCGACGTCGAATTCGCCGAGCAACTCTACCATCGACTGGTCCTTCCAGTCGCGGGCCTCGCCGTTGACGGTGATCGAGCCGCTCATGCGACCCCTTCCTTCTGACGGGCGTGCGCGGCGAATCTCTCGGGCCCGAACGGCCGCACGGACTCCCGCGTCTCTCCACGCAGGACGAGATCGGCAATGGCATCCGCCGTGACCGGCGCGAGCAGGATGCCGTTCCGGTGATGGCCGGTCGCGATGACGAGGCCGGGAATGTCCGACGCGCCGAGGATCGGGGCATCGTCGCGGCTCGCGGGCCGCAGCCCGGCCCAGGTCTCGATCACCGGCAGGTCGTAGACCCCTGGCAGCGTCTCCCACGCATGGCGCGTCAGTTCGTAGAGCCCGCCCGCCGTCATCTGCGTGTCGAAGCCCATCTCCTCGACGGTGGCACCGATCACCAGACGGCCGTCCTTGCGGGGCACGATGTAGATATCCGGCCCCCACACGACGTGGTCGACCAGCGGCGCGGCCGGATCCATCTGCAGTGCGATCATCTGGCCCTTGAGCGGGCGCACCGGCGGGCGCGACGGCTCCGGCAGGCCGGGCACGAGGCGCGACCACGCGCCGGCGGCGAGGACGACGGTCTCGGCGGCGATTTCGCGGTCTGCCAGGCGGAGCCCCGCGACGCGGCCGCCCGTCAGCAGCACTTCCTCGACCGGCGTGTCCTCGATCAGCGTGCCGCCTGCCTCGAGATAGGCCGCGCGCAGCGCCTCGAACACGGCGCGGTTGTCGACCTGGTGGTCGAGCGGGCTGTAGATGCCGCCGGTAACGGCGGGCGCGAGGCCGGGTTCGCGCTTGCGCGCGGCGCGGCCCGTCAGCCATTCGATCTCCAGCCCCAAATCCGTCAGATAGGCGTGACGCCGTTCGAGAAACTCGAGATCGTCCCGGTCGAGCGCGACGACGATCGTGCCTTCGGTGCGATAGCCGACGTCGAGGCCGGAGGCGGCTTCGAGCTCGGCAGCGAAATCCGCCCACATGGCGCGCGATTCCAGCAGCAGCGGCAGCAGGGCTTCCTCGCCGTGTTCGGCCTCGGCCTGCGGCGCCAGCATGCCGGCGGCGGCCCAGGTCGCGCCCTGTCCGGCCGCGCCGCTGTCGACGACCGTGACGTCGGCCCCGGCAGCGGCGAGCCGCCAGCCGATTCCCAGTCCGCAGATGCCGCCGCCGACGATGGCAAACAAGGTTTCACTCCCCGCCAGCGGGGATGCGGTCCGGCCTGAATTACGAGGGTTTCATAATCCGGTGACCCTTCCCTACGCTGGCATGACCCAGTTCAGGTTCCACGGGTATGCTCTCAGACCGCTCCCCGCCGCACGCGGCAGGCTCGGCCACCCCGAGTCACTTGCGGGGCAAACGTGGGCGCTCCGGAGGAGCGTGTCAACGGGAAGAATGAGGTCGACGGCGCTCGGCGCCGCAGCGCTGCGTCAGACGATCCGGCGGCGCAGGAAGCCGAGACCGATGAGGCCGATGCCGAGAAGCGCGACGGCGCCCGGCGCTGGCACGGCAACGACGGATTCGTTGACGGTGACGTTATCGATCGCCCAACCGCCGTAGCCGCCGACTCCCTGAAGCCGAACGTAGTCGAGATTCACGAATCCGCCGCCGAACGTGTAGGTCGAGAAATTGCCGCTGACCGAGATCGTCTCGGTGACCGTGCCGCCGCCGGTGAGGAAACCGGTCGCTAACACCGCGCCACTCGTCGTAAAGAAAGCGCCGATATCGAGGCTTGTCAGCGCAAACGGCTGATACGTGCCGGCGCCGGGATAGGGAGACGCGGCATCGGAAATGACCATTTCTCCCGACGAGTCGTTCATCAGCCAGTCGGTGCCGTTGTTGGTCTGGTAACCCGTTGGACTGTAGGCGCTGTCGATGACGTGCCCATGGTTCTGGTAGAACGAGAAGCCGCCGGACACGATGCTGCTGTTGTGCTGAGTGGTGACGTTCGACGGTGCGGCGATGCCCTCGAAGTCTATCACGGTGGCGCGGGCGGAAGCGGCGCAAGCGAGAAGAGCAATGGCGATTGAAACGGAGGACAGGAGACGGCGCATGAAAACTTTCCCGAATTGAGATGAGCTATCCATGCAATTTCAATGCCAGACTGAAAATCTTTTTAAATCAACAACTTAAATAACACCGCCTGCCGGAATCGGAAAATATGTAAAATTTTCCGACATCCGTCACGAACGGCGCTCGGCCAGCATCTCCTTCAGCTCGCGGATTTCGGCGCGGAGCGTCTCGAACTCCTCGGCGCGCTGGCGGTGCTCGTCGTGGACGACGGTGCTCACCTCCTCGACCGTCTCGTGCTGCTCGCTCTCGTGCAGGGTCTGCATCGAATCGATGATGATCGCGATGAACAGGTTGAGGACCGTAAAGCTGGAGAGCACGATGAACGAGACGAACACGATCCACGCCCACGAATAGACCTCCATCACCGGGCGCACGATGCCCATCGACCAGCTTTCCAGCGTCATGATCTGGAACAGGCTGTACATCGAGGCGCCGATAGTGCCGAACCAGTCGGCGAACGCGCCGCCGAACAGCTTCGTCGTGATGACCGCGAAGACGTAGAACACGAGGAGCAGCAGCGCGCCGATAGCGCCGACGCCGGGCACCGCATGCAGCAGCGCGGCGACGATGCGGCGCAGTCGCGGCACGGCCGAGACGAGGCGGAGGACGCGCAGGACGCGCAACGCACGCAGCACCGAGAAGGAATCGCTCGCCGGCGCCAGCGTGATCGCGACGACGATGAAATCGAACAGGCCCCACGGATCGCGGAAGAAACGGTGGCCATGCGCGAAGATGCGCAGCGCGATCTCGATCACGAAGACCGTGATGACGATCTTGTCGAAGACCAGCAGTTCCGGGCCGATCCAGCCCATCACGGTCGGCGACGTCTCGAAGCCGAGCGTGACCGCGTTGACCACGATCAGCGTCATGATGGCCTTCTGGAAGGTCGCGTTTTCCACGAAATCGCGCACGCGGGCGCGCAAACCCGTCTCCGCCGCCGCGCCGGTCTGTGGCGTCATCTTCAGCCCCGTTATGTGTGCTTCCGGCGCTATGTAGGCGACGGGACCGGGGATGACAATGGGCGCGCTCCCGACGAGTCGCGAAGCTTGACTCTCCGTCCGTTCCAAAATAGAACAAAAAGAGAACATTTATCCGGAACAGGCGCAAAGGCAGGCACTGACCGGAACGGACATCAAACAACGGAACCATCCATGCCGGGGCCCTTCGACAGCGCCAGGAACCGCTCCCTTCCCCCCCAAGGCCGGGGAAACGGGCGGATTCCGGCGGGCCTCGAACGGCTGCGCGCGCATATCCGCCGCATCGAGGGCTATGGCGGCACGCTGGCCGAGGGAAACCGCCGGGTCCTGCCGTTCGGCATCGACGAGATCGATTCCCGCCTGCCGGGCGGCGGGCTCGCCCGCGGCGCGCTGCACGAGGTGTTCGCCGCCGGCAAGGGATGCGGCGACGCCGGCATCGCCACTGCTTTCTGCGCCTGGCTCGCCGGTCGGCTCGTCCGCCAGCACGATGCCGAGGGCGCGGCGGGCGGCGTTCTCTGGTGCGAGCGGCCGTGGACGCTCGACGCCGGCGCGCTGTATCCGCCAGCGCTGCTGCCGTTCGGCATCGATCCGGCGCGCGTGATCCTGGTCCGCGCGAAACGCGACGCGGACGCGCTGTGGGCGATGGAGGAAGGGCTGCGCTGTGCGCACCTTGCCGCCGTCGTCGGCGAGGTCGCAGAGATGTCGCTGACCGCCAGCCGGCGTTTGCAGCTCGCCGCCGGCGAAAACGGAGTACCGGCGCTGATGCTGCGGCCGCACGCCGACCGGCCCGCCCCCAGCGCCGCCGCCACGCGCTGGCGGCTCGGTGCAACCGAAACCCATTACGAGACGACAGATACGGCCCCGCCGGGGCTGGGCGCCGCAC
Organism: Alphaproteobacteria bacterium; assembly: GCA_038148075.1. Taxonomy (GTDB): domain Bacteria; phylum Pseudomonadota; class Alphaproteobacteria; order MPNO01; family UBA830; genus JAYQUR01. The sequence goes on from JAYQUR010000129.1 coordinate 8,529, forward strand.
GCTGGCAGGCGGAGATGTTCCGCTGCCGCGGCGGGGCCGCCGCCAGCGGGACAAAGGAGTGGAACGATGAAAAGGGTGTTTTATTTATTGCTTGCATTGTTTTGGACCGCC
>JAYQUR010000130.1:0-6631 GCA_038148075.1 Alphaproteobacteria bacterium
TGTCGATCTCGATCATCATGTCGGGATGGGCGAGGCGGCTGACCTCGAACGTCGTGGAGGTCGGCCAGCCGGGCCCGAAATATTTCTGCCGGATGTCGACGCACTCGAAGAACGCGTCCATGTCGGTGACGTACGTGACCGCCTTGACGACGTCCTCCAGCGAGGCGCCCGCGGCTTCCAGCGCGTTCTTCAGGTTCTGGCCGACCTGTTCGAACTGGGCGCGCATGTCGCCCTTGCCGACGGTGTTGCCGTCTTTGTCCCAGGCAAGCTGTCCCGAAACGAAAATCATCCGCTTGCCCTCGACCGACACGGCAGTCGGGAACATCGCCTTGCCGTCCATGATTCGGGCATAGACGGTGTCGGGAACGTGGTTTTCGCGTTTGGCCGGCATGAATTCGATCCTCCCTGTTCTGGAACCGGCGTATAATAGGGACATGAAACGCCATACGCGAACGGCTCTTGCGATGATCGTTGCCCTGTCGATTGCGGGCAGTGCGATTGCCGCATCGTCGGATGACGGCGCGGCGCCCGCGCTTCCCGCGTTCGACGCGGCGATGAGCCGGGGCGACGTCTTGCTCGCAGCGGGCAACGACGAAGCCGCGGAAAAGGAGTTCCGCACGGCACTGTCGCTGGTGCCCCCCGGGAAACCGGGCGGCGAGGCGCGCGCCGACGCGCTGCACAAGCTCGGCATCGCGCTTGCGCACCAGGAACGCTACGGCGAGGCCGAACCCGTCATCGCCGAAGCGGAAAAGATCGTGCGCGAGACGGCCGGCTCAAGGAACGTGCTCCTCGCAGACGTGCTGCGCGCGAAGACGGTCGTCCTCTACCGCACCGGGCGCAGGGAACTGGCGCGCGCCGCCTTCCGCGAAGCAAAGGCGATCCTCGAAGCTTCCGCGAGCGTCTGGACGACGGAAGCGGACGGCGAAACCTGGCGGCACACGCCTTCCGGCCGCACGTTCGCCGCTGCAGAGGGCCCGTTCAAGCGTCTGCGCCGGACGATGCTGGACGAGACCGGCCGCAACGTCGTCGTCCATTATCGGATCGGCCCGGGCGGCTGGGGGGCAACGCTCGTCTCGTTCTACGTCAATGTCGACCGGGGTGTGCCGCTCCGCGCCGAATTCGACGCGACGAAGACGGAAATCGTCCGAAAGTATCCGAACGCGACCGTTCTTTCCGACAGCGCGAGAAGCGCGGGCGGCCTCGACGGGTACGCGGTCGCGATGGACCTGCCACCGGGCGACGACGGCCGCGTGCGGCGGACGGAGTTTCTCGCGTTCGAGGCCGGTAACGTGACGTACCGTTTCCGGGCGAGCTATCCCGCGGCGGAAGCGAAAAAGCGCCGCGACGAGGTCGCGGCGCTTATCGAGGCGTTGCTGTCGCGCTGAGCCCTACTTGCCCTTGAACTCGGGCTTCCGGCGGTCGGCGAAGGCGTTGATCCCTTCCATGTAATCTTCCGTCCACCGGAGCTTCTCGTAGGAATGCCCCTCGACCTCGAGTGACGTTTTGAGCGGCGCGTCGTAGGCGGAGTTGAGAACCTTCTTGAGCGAGGCGAGCGCGATCGGCGCAAGCGCATTGAGCTTCGCGGCGTAATCCTCGATCAGGGCCTGCAACGCATCGGCATCGTCGACGACCTGCGTCAGCAGTCCCCAGTCCTCCGCCTGCGGCGCGGGAATGCGCTTGCCGAGCAGCACCATGTCCTTGGCGCGCGTCAACCCGGCGATGCGGGCGACGCGGACGCTGCCCCCCGACCCCGGCATCTGGCCGAGCGAGCTTTCCGGCAGGCCGACCAGTGTGTCCTTCGTCGCGAACCGGAAGTCGCATGCCATGGCGAGCTCGAACCCGACGCCGAAGCCGTATTTTTCCATCGCGCAGATGACCGGCTTTTCCGCGCGTTCCGGTGCGCCGATGTTCCAGTGCAGATCCGACATCTTGTTCTTCGGGATGTCGGGGAACGCCTTCACGTCGCCGCCCGAGGTGTAGACGCCGTTGGCGCCCTTGATGACGATCACGCCGACGTCGTCGTCCTCGTCCATCTCCTCGATCAGCGCCTTGATCTGATAGCGCCCGGTATAGGAGACGATGTTGAGCGGCGCGCGGTCGAGGATCAGGTAACCGATCCGCTTCTCCGCATCGATGTCGACGCGCAGCCCGTCGAGGTTCTCGAGGATTTCGCCCCGCTGCCTGGCATAGTTCTTTTCGGCCATCTTTCTTCCTTCCGAGAGAGTTCTAAAGCGTGCTTTCGAAACCGGGCAGCGTCTCGTAGTCGCCGTCGCGCAGGAAACGGCGCAACAGCTTTCCGGCCGCCGACCGGGGTATGGATTTGACGAAGACATAGGCGCGCGGACGCTTGAAGCGCGCGAGCGCGCTCTCCAGGCACCACGCATCGAGCGCGACCGCGGAGCAGTCGTCCGAAGCCGGTTCGACGAACGCGACGATTTTCGCCCCCATGCGTTCGTCCGGCAGGCCGATCACGGCAACCTGCTCGACCAGCGGCGATTTGGCGAGGACGTCCTCGACCTCCTCGGGATAGATGTTCTCGCCGCCCGAAATGACCATGTCGTCGACACGGCCGACGACATAGAGCTCGCCGTCCTCGTCGACGTAACCGAGATCCCCGGTGAAGTACCAGCCGTCACGGATCGACTTGGCATCCGCGTCGGGGCGTTTCCAGTAGCCGGCGAACGCTTCCATGCCTTCCATCGGCGCGATGATCTCTCCCGACTCGCCCCGCCGAACGATATCGTCCGGCCCGCTGCCGCCGTCGGGATCAGGCTCCACGACGCGAAGCGTCTGGCCGATACCAGGCCGTCCCGCGCAGCCGGGCTTCTCGGCCACATGATCGCAGATCGCGAAGCAGAAGATCTCGCTCGAGCCGTAGAAATTGCAGAAATGTTCGGGTGCGAACTCCCTGCGGCACAGTTCGGTCAGCGCCGACGTCATCGACATGCCGGCATAGGCGATATTCGTGGCAGCAGACAGATCGAAGTCGGCGCGCTTCGGATGATGCAGCATGTCGTGGAACATCGTCGGCACGAGGAACAGCGTCGAGATGCGTTCGTCCCCGATCAGTCGCATCGCCTCTTCGGCATCCCACGTCGGCAGACAGACGAGCGCACCGTTCAGCGCCATCGTCATCAGGATGGAACGCACGCCCATCGTATGGAACATGGGCATGACGCCGAGGGTGCTCTGGCCGTAACGGTAATACAACAGAGCGATGCAGTGGGTCGCCGCCAGCCTTTCGGCCCGGTGCGAGCGCGGCACGCCCTTGGGACGCCCGGTGGTGCCCGAGGTGTAGAGCATCAGGCAGATGTCGCGCTCGTCGACCTCAGACGGACCGTCCACCGGATCCGCCGCGAGCAGCTCGGCGAAGGCGCCGGCATCGATATCGAACGAGACGAGGTCCGCGTCGCCGTGTTGCACGATCGCTGCTTCCGCCGCCTCGCGGCAGCGCGCTTCGAAGGCGACGGCCACCGCATCGGCGTTGTCGAGCACGTAGGCGATCTCGTTTGCGGTCGCACGCCAGTTGAACGGCGTGAAGATCAGCCCGAGCATCTGGCACGCCCAATAGAGCGTCGCCGTCTCGTAGCGGTTCGACAGGACGACCACGAAATGATCGCCGGGTTTCAGTCCGGCCGCCTTCAGACCGCCGGCGACATGGCGGATATCCTCGTACCAGTCTCCGAAGCTGCGGCGCGTGTCCCCGTCGACGATCGCCGTCGCGCCCGGCTCGCGCAGCACCTGGCGTTCGAGGAACCGGCCGAGATTCATTGCCCGCTCGCCTGCAGGATGGCGCGGACGATCTGCTCGTAGCCGGTACAGCGGCAGATATGGCCGGACAGCATGTCGACGACCTCGGCGCGCGTCGGCGTCGGGTTCTCCTCAAGGAACTTCGTGGCCGACATCAGGATTCCGGCCGTGCAGAAACCGCACTGCAGCGCCCCGTTCTCGTTGAACGCCTTCTGCAGCGCGTTCAGCGTGCCGTCGGCGTCGGCGAGACCCTCGACGGTTTCGATCTCGCTGCCGTCGCACTGGACGGCATAGCGCAGGCAAGTCCGCGTCGCCGCGCCGTCGATGATCGCCGTACAGGCACCGCAGACGCCGTGTTCGCAGCCGACATGCGTGCCGTAAAGCCGCAGTTCGTGGCGCAGGAAATCGGCGAGCAGCATCCGCGGCTCGGCATAGCCGGTCATCGCCTTGCCGTTCACGGTAAGGCTGATCCTCTGCTTCTGGTCGGGTTTGATGCGCAGCATCAGGCGGCCTCCCTCTGCGCTTCCGCGTCCGCGAACGCGGCCATCAGCGCCTTCGCGCCGATAACCCGGACGAGCTGGCGGCGGTAATCGGCGCTCGCCTGGATATCGACCATCGGCTCGACGATCTCCGCCGCCGCGGAGGCGATCTCCTGTGCGGTCGCGGCAATCGCAGGGTGGTCGATGAATTCGGGATTGTCGACGACGAACGGTCGGTCCTCGACGCCGCCCAGGCCGAACGACAGGGCAGTGATATTCCCGTCCTCGCCGACGGTCACTGCGGCGGCGGCGGCCACGATGGCGAAATCGCCGTGCCGCTGTGCGATTTCCTCGAACGCGTAGCCGGTACGCGGTTCGCGGGCCGGCCAGACGAGCCCGGTCACCATCTCGTCGGCGCGCCTGTCGGTGGTCAGCACGCCGTGGAAGAATTCGCGCGCGGCGACCTCTCGCACGCCCTTTGGCGAGCGCAGTTTCACCGAGCCGCCGAGCGTCACGAGGCTCAGCGGAATTTCGGCGCTCGGGTCCGCGTGCGCGACCGACCCGCCCAACGTTCCCCGGCTGCGCGTCTGGTAGTGTCCGACGTTGGGCAACGCGCGGGCGAGCAGCGGCACGGCCTCGGCGATTTCCCGCGACTTCAGCGCCGACGCCTGGCGGACCATTGCGCCCGTCTCGGTTCCGCTCGCCGACGTCCGGATAGCGTCCAGATCGCGGATGCGATTCACGTCGACCAGCGCCTTGGGCCGGACGAGGCGCATGTTGAGCATCGCACCGAGCGAGAGCCCGCCGGAGACGATGCTCGCGTCGCTGCCGAACTCGGCGAGCAGTTCCATCGCTTCATCGAGCGTGTCGGGGCGGCAATATTCGAAGGCGACCGGCTTCACGACCCGCCTCCCCCGAACAGGCGCCGGAAGAAACCGCCGCCGGACGATCCCGCGCCGTCTCCCTTGAGGCGCCGCTCGAAGCCGCGGAAGAACTGGCCGATCAGGATCTTGGTGACGGTCCCCAGCATGCGCTGGCCGACTGCCGCGACCTTTCCACCGACGTTGGCGCGGTAGCTGTAGGAAAGTCTCGTACGGCCGCTTTCGATCGCCTCCAGCGTCACGCGGCCCTCGCCGTGGCCGAAGCCGAGCGCGCCCGACGCCTTGCCGACGAGACGGACGCTTTCGTTCTCCACCTTGTCGCGCAACTCGATCTCGGCGCTGTATAGCCCCTTGATGCCGGCGACGCCGATGGTCACCTCGGCGCGGAAACCGTCGGGACCGGTCTGTTCCAGCGCCTCGCATCCCGGAACGACAGCGGCCAGCGTGTCGGGGTCGAGCAGCAGTTTCCAGACAGCCCCCGGCGGCGCGTTGAGCTCGACCGACCCCTCGCCCGCGAGCCCGCCGTCAATGCCCGTTTCCTGCGGGCCGTCGCCGACCTTCGCCCGTGCGGCGCCGGCGCGTTCGTAGGGAAGCCCGTTCGCCAGCGCCCACGTCTTGTTGAGGGTGAGCGGCAGTTCGATGTCGAAGGTGCCGAGCGCATCGGCCGCGGCATTGGCGATGGCCGTCGGCGCCAGCATCGACGAGCCGTCGCCCATGCCCTTCGCGCCGAGCGAATTGTGCGGCGACGGCGTATTGAAATGACCGACCGTGACCTCGGGCACTTCCGGCGCGGTAATGCACAGATAATCGGCGAAGGTGCCGGCCTGCGGGTTGCCGCCCGCATCGTAGACGAATTCCTCCAGCAGAGCCCCTGCGAGCCCGTGCGCGAAACCGCCATAAATCTGTCCCTCGACGACGATCTCGTTGAGCACGTTTCCGACATCATGGACCGAAACGTATTTCTTCACCTCGACCTTGCCGGTCGCCTTATCGATCTCCACTGCCGCGATGTCGCAGACGTAACCGAACGTCACAGCGCTGCCCACCCGGTCTTCCTCGTCGGGCGCGCCGAGCATCGGCGGATTCATGATCGTCGTCTCGAACAGGCCCGGCTCCATTGCGTCGGGCAGGCCCGCCGGATGCCAGTGCGTCTGCGCGGCAACGCGGCGCAGCGGCACCGCCTTTTCGGGCACGCCGACGACGCGCGCCTCGCCGCCGACCAGTTCGACATCCTCGGGTGCGACCTCGAGATTCTCAGCCGCGATCAGCTTGATCTTCTTGGCAACCTTTTCTGCGGTCTCGGCAATAGTGCCGACGACGACGGACGAGAACCGGTTGGCGTAGTTGCCCGACGCCAGCGACCACGCGCTGGTCAGCGTATCCATCTCGGTGACGACATCGATGTCTTCGGGGTGCAATCCGAGTGCGTCGGCAACGACCTGGGCCGCAACCGTCTGGTGCCCCTGCCCGGCCGGCGTCGAGACAGTCTTAACCGTCACCGAACCGGAAGGGTCGACCGAG
>JAYQUR010000130.1:6641-8573 GCA_038148075.1 Alphaproteobacteria bacterium
CCGGATCGCCCGCCGGCCTTGGCGCGCTCCTCGGGCGTCTGGGCAAGCGTCACGTAGGCCATATTCGAGCCGGACGGTTCGATCCCGGCCGCAAAACCGATGCCGAAAAGCTTTCCCTCGGCGCGCGCCTTCTCGCGGTCGGCCTTGAGCGCGTCGTAGGCGGCGAGTTCCAGCGCCTGGTTCAGGCCCGCCTCGTAATCGCCGGAATCGTAAGTCGCACCGGCCGGCGCCGAATAGGGAAACTGTTCGGGCTTGATGAAGTTGCGGCGACGGATCTCGGCCGGATCGAGGCCGAGTTCCTTCGCGCCGGCATCCATCGCGCGCTCGAGCGCGTAGTAGAATTGCGGACCGCCGTAGCCGCGGTTGAGCCCGATCGGCGTCGTGTTGCTCACGATCAGCCGGTTTTCGACAAAGATGTTCCTGACCCGGTAGCAGCCGTTCGACGCCGAATGCATGCGGTAGACCGATGCGGGTTCGGGCGCCCGCACGAAGGCGCCGACATTTACGATGTTGTCGAACCTTAGCCCGAGCAGTTCGCCGTCCTCGGCGAACGCCGCCTCGACGCTGTCCTTGCGGTCGGCCGCGGTCGATGCTCCCGTCAGATGCTCCAGCCGGTCCTCGATCCATTTCAGCGGGCAGCCCATCAGCTTCGAGCACGCCGCCAGCAGTACCATGTAGGGATACATCGCCTGTTTGATGCCGAAGCTGCCGCCCGAATGCGGCGACGTGATCAGCCGGAGCCTGTTGCCCGGCACGCCGAGCGCGCCTGTCATCAGCGCGTGCAGGATGAACGGCCCCTGGAAATTCGACCAGATCGTGTAGCGGTCGGGCGCGCGTTCGAAGTTGGCGACGACGCCGTAGGTTTCCATCGGCGTCGAGCCGTAACGCGGATACCGCCAGTCTAGGCGAACGACCTTATGGGCGTTCGCGAAGGCGCCCTCAGGATCGCCGTAGCGGAACGTGCGGTGATGGACGACGTTCGAACCGACATCTTCGTGCAGCAGCGAAGCGCCGTCCGCCAGCGCACCGTCGGCGTCGACCACCGGGGGCAGAGGCTCGTATTCGACCTCTATCAGATCCATCGCGTCTTCGGCGATGTACCGGTCGTCGGCGGCGATAACCGCGACGGGCTCGCCGACATAACGAACCTTGTCGACGGCGATCGGGTAGTACTTGATCGGCACCCGGACGGCGCTCGGGATCGGGCGGATCGCCTCGACGATTTCCGCGCCGGTCACAATGCCATGGACGCCCGGCAGGGCCGCCGCCTTCGAGACGTCTATGGAAACGATCCGCGCATGGGCATGGCCCGAGCGCAGCATCGCAACGTGGCGAATGCCGGGCACAGGTTCCATGTCGTCGATAAATCGCGCGTTGCCGGTCAGCAGCGCGGCATCCTCCTTGCGGGGATACCGCGCCCCGATCCAGCGCTGGGCGGTATCGGTCATGCGCGGATCGTGTTGGTCAGCGGTTGGCGAGCGCCCGCGCGCCCGAGCAGTAGTCGGCGAGCATCGTTTCCAGCATGCCTGCGATCTCTGCGTTGGCAAGCGCACCGTTGTCGTCGAAAGCCTGGTTCGCCTGAGCGAGCGCGAAGACCTTGGGGTATGTCCAGACGCCGAGCGATTCCAGAGAAACCCGGAAATGCAACAGGCCGCGGACACCGCCCGTCAAAGACGGCGAGGCAGCCGCAAGTAACACCGAGCGTCCCGCGATCGGCACCGGCTTGACCCGCGAGATCCAGTCGATCGCATTCTTGATGTTGCCGGGAACGGACCAGTTGAATTCCGGCGTCACGATGATCCAGGCGTCCGACGATGTGATCCGGTCGACCATCGCATCCATCGCCGGCGGACAACCGTCGGATTCCTGAATGTCGAAATTGTAGAGCGGCATATCGAACTCACGCATGTTTGCGAGGTCTGCCTCGTGCCC
>JAYQUR010000131.1:0-8526 GCA_038148075.1 Alphaproteobacteria bacterium
GTCCGAGACGATCCGCAGCGCATCGATGTCGAGCCCGGAGTCCGTCTCGTCGAGAATGGCGAGTTTCGGCTCCAGCATCGCCATCTGGAAAATTTCGTTCCGCTTCTTCTCGCCACCCGAAAAGCCGACGTTCACAGGCCGCTTCAAAAGCTCATCTTTCATCTCAAGTATCTTTCCTTTCTCTCTGGCATACTTGAGAAAATTGATCGCATCGAGTTGGTCTTCGCCACGCCCCTTGCGCACCGCATTCACCGCCGTTTTGAGAAAGGTGAGATTGGAGACGCCGGGGATTTCGACCGGATACTGGAGTGCCAGGAAGACACCCGCTGCCGCTCGCTCGTGGGGTTCCATCGCGAGCAAATCACGCCCGTCGAACGTCACCGAACCGTCCGTAACCTCGTAGCCCTCGCGGCCCGACAGCACATAGGACAGCGTGCTCTTGCCCGACCCGTTGGGCCCCATGATCGCGTGCACCTCGCCGGAACCGATCTCGAGGTCGATTCCTTTGAGAATTTCCTTTCCGTCCACCGAAACGTGGAGGTTCTTTACCGTAAGCATTTTCCGTTCCGTCCGTGTTATCCGACGCTGCCTTCGAGCGTGATTCCGAGCAGTTTCTGCGCCTCGACCGCAAACTCCATCGGGAGTTCCTTGAGAACTTCCTTGCAAAAGCCGTTGACGATCAGCGACACCGCCTCTTCCGGGTCGAGACCGCGCTGCTGGCAATAGAACATCTGGTCTTCGCTGATCTTCGACGTGGTCGCCTCGTGCTCGACCTGGGCGGTCGGGTTGGCGACCTCGATATAGGGTACGGTGTGCGCCCCGCACTCGTCACCGATCAGCAGGGAGTCGCATTGCGTGTAGTTACGCGCATTTTCGGCGCCCGCCAGGACCTTCACGAGGCCTCGGTAGGTATTCTGTCCCTTGCCGGCCGAAATTCCCTTGGAAATGATCGTGCTCGACGTGTTCTTGCCGACATGGATCATCTTGGTGCCCGTATCGGCCTGCTGGTAGTTGTTGGTGATGGCGACCGAATAGAACTCGCCGATCGAATTGTCGCCTTCGAGGATGCAGCTCGGGTATTTCCAGGTGACGGCGGAGCCCGTTTCCACCTGGGTCCACGAAATCTTCGAGTTCGCGCCCCGGCAGACGCCGCGCTTGGTGACGAAATTGTAGATCCCGCCGCGCCCTTCCTCGTCGCCCGGATACCAGTTCTGCACGGTCGAATACTTGATCTCGGCGCCTTCCATGGCGATGAGTTCGACGACGGCGGCATGAAGCTGGTTTTCATCCCGCATCGGCGCGGTGCAACCCTCGAGATAGCTGACGTAGCTGCCCTCGTCGGCGACGATCAGGGTTCGCTCGAACTGGCCCGTATTGGCCGCGTTGATACGGAAATACGTGCTGAGTTCCATCGGGCAGCGCACACCCTTCGGCACGTAGACGAAGGTTCCGTCGCTGAACACGGCCGAATTCAGCGACGCATAGAAATTATCGGCGTACGGCACGACGGTGCCGAGATACTTACTGATCAGTTCGGGGTGTTCCCGTACGGCCTCCGAAATCGAGCAGAAGATGACGCCTGCCTCGGTCAGCTTTTCCTTGAACGTCGTCGCCACCGACACGGAATCGAAGACGGCATCGACCGCGACGCCCGCGAGAATCGCCTGCTCCGCCAGCGGAATACCGAGTTTCTCGTATGTTTCCAAAAGCTTGGGGTCGACCTCGTCGAGGCTTTGCGGCCTGTCCTCGTCGCGCTTCGGCGCGGCGTAGTAGTACGCGTCCTGAAAATCGATGTCGGGATATTTTACGAATGCCCATTTGGGCTCTTTCATCGTCAGCCAATGCCGGTACGCGGTAAGGCGCCAGTCGAGCATCCACTCAGGCTCGTCCTTCTTGGCGGAGATGAAGCGGACGATGTCCTCGTTAAGACCCTTGGGGGCGAACTCGGATTCGATCTCGGTAACGAAACCGTACTTGTAGTCGCGCTTGGCGACTTCTTCGACGACGGGGGCCGTTTCCGCAGGCGGTGACATGATCCTGGATTCTCCTCAGAACGCCGAAGCGCCGGCCGATACCGACTCGGGCTTCTGTGCCGTCGCCGCCCAATGAGGGGGCGCGGCCATCTCGGCCAGCGTTACGCCCTCGAGCGCCCCGACGAGCGCGTCGTTGATACGCCGCCAGTTCGTTCGTGTCGGGCATAGCGCCTCGATTTCGCATATCACGCCGTCGCCGGTCATGCATTCGGTAAGCGCGATCGGACCGTCCAGGGCTGCGATGATCCGCGCCACGGTGATCTTCTCGGGTTCGACGGAGAGCACGTAACCGCCCGACGCGCCGCGATGCGACGCCAGAAGGTCGGCGGCGGCCAGTTGCTTGGTAATCTTGCTGACCGTCGGGAACGGCAATCCGGTCTTTTCGGCCAGTTCCGTCGCCGACATGCGGCGATCGCCGCTCCGCGCCATCTGAACCATCAATATGACGCCGTAATCCGCAAGCCTGCTCAATTTAATCATATCGATCAGAACTTTATACAATCCGCACCAGAACGGTACGAATAGGTAATTAGACTCTTGTGAGACGATGTCAAGGGCCTGCGCGGCACAACGTCGAGCACGGCTAGCTGCGGCAGATTGAAACGTTACGCTATCGCGACAGGACCTCGCTCCATTGTAAATAAATTTGACACATCTTGTTACAAGCGCGCGATGAAAATTAGTTAATTCTCGAAATATCAATGGGTTATGCATCTGGCATGAAATTTGCGTATATCAACTCACCCGGGGAATTGCATTTGTTGCACTGGAGAGCAAGCCCCCGAGGATGCGTGAGCGGTCCTCTGGATACGCAAGAGAGGTTAGAGAAGATGAAGAAGTTGTTGGCGATATACGTGATCGGACTGGCCGGCATGCTGGTAGGCTTGCAGACGGCCAAAGCGGCGACGATCGCACACTGGACATTCGAGGAAGGCGTCCCGGGCGCTTCGGCAACAGGAGCCGGGAGCATTATCGACGTCGCCGGCGGCAGCAACGGTACGGCGAACAACGGTCCGGTCTATGTCGACGGCTACAAGACGGGCTTCGGCAACCAGGGCCTACGCTTCAACGGCTCGAACCAGAACGTTCTCATCCCCAACTCCCCGGGTGGGCCGCTGGAACTTTCGGGCAGCTTCACGATCGAGATCGCCCTTGAAACGGCGACCGACACCGACGGCGGTTTCGCGCTGTTCATGGGCGGCGACGCCGGCGGACAGGATCCCTACTACGTCGCGCTCGACGGCGCCGGCAACCTGTTCTTCCAGATGTATTTCGATAACGCTACCGCCGTGTCGATCGCCGCGCTTGGCGCCCTTGAGTTCGGCGAATTCCAGCACATCGCCGCTGTCTTCGACACCGCGGGCGCTTCCAACGAGATGCGCCTCTATGTCGACGAGACGCTTGTCGGCAGCACGTTCGTCGGCACGCGCGTCGCCGGTTACGACGACCCGACCAACAACCTGTGGCTCGGTTCGGTCAATAACGGCGCGTTCGGCTTCTTCACCGGCGTTCTCGCCGACGTCCGTATTTCGGACGAGGCGCTCGGCGCAAACGAATTCCTGCCGGTGCCCGAACCGGGCATGATCGCCATTTTCGGCATGGCTCTGATCGGCCTGGGCATCGCGCGTCGCCGCCGCATCTGACAGACGACGCATCGCCAACGAAAAACGGCCGGGTTTTCCCGGCCGTTTCTATATGTAGCCTTCGCCGGCGCGCTCGCAGAGATCAGCTCGGCACGAACTTCTCGGCGTGCACGTCGGCCTCGGCCATGCCGTTCGACGACAGCCACGCCTCCGCCGCGTCGATCATCGGCGGCGGGCCGCACAGATATACGCGGCACGCACCGCCTGCGACCAGATCCGGGCGCAGCAGATCCGTGACATGGCCCGTCGCGCCGTCCCAGCCCTCGCCACCGACCACGGCGGCCCGCTCTACCGTCAAAGACAGGCCCTTTTCCGCATATCCCGCCAGCGTGTCGAGCGCGAAGAACTCTTCCGGCGCATTCGCCCCATAGAGAAGATGGACCGGCCGCGCCGTGTCCCCTTGCGCGACCATTTCGTCGAGCATGGAAAGCATCGGCGCGAGGCCGGTTCCGCCGGCCACCATCAGGATCGGTTCTGCCACCGGACGCAGGTAGAAACGGCCGAACGGGCCGGTCATCGTCATTTCGTCGCCGACCTTCGCGCGGTCCGAAATGTAGTCGCTCATGGCGCCCAGCTCGAGAACCTTGATGTAGAACTCGTACGAACCGGTTCGGGAGGGCGGGTTCGCGAACGAGTAGGAACGGGTTTCGTCGGTACCGGGAACCGACAGGTGAACGTACTGGCCGGGAATGAACGAAACCGGCTTGGCATCGCTGCCCGGCGCCACGACAAGACGCGCGACGGCGGACGAGACCATTTCCACCTCGCTGACCGTGACGACCTGCGATTCCGGCGCCGAGCGCAGCGCGACTTTCGCTTCGTAGGGAAATTCGATCACGCAGTCGGAGGTGACATGCATCTGGCAGGTCAGCACCTCGCGACGCTCGAATTCCTCCTGCGTCAGGGATTCGTCGGTATACTCGTCGAGATAGTAGTCGCCCTTGGTGCAGACGCCCTTGCATGTTGCGCAAGCGCCTTCGAGACAGTCCGTCAGGATACGGATGCGGTTCTTGAGCGCCGCGAAATAGATATTATCGTCCTCGTTCGCCTGAAAGCGGACGATCCGCCCGTCCTCGAAGACGAACGTCACTTCATGTGAACTCATCGGATTATCCCTCGGGGACGAGCAGCGGCTTTACCGCCTCGCCGCGCCTGATTAGTTCGAAACCCTCCGCCGCTTCGGACAGCGGCAGGACATGGCTCTGGATCGGCGACAGGTCAACCGCCCCGCGATAGACGAGTTCCGTCGATCGCTGCCACGTGTCCCAGATACGGCGGCCGTGAATATTCACCATGCGCGGGCATTTGAGCAGCCAATACGTGAAATCCACGGGTATCGCCTTCGGCGGCGCCCCGACCAGCCGGAAATCGCCGCCCTTGCACAGGCTGTCGAAGACCGTGGAAAAACCTGCTTCGGAGCCGGAAAACTCGATGCCGACGTCGGCGCCTTCTCCGCCCGTCATATCGCGTACCGCTCCGGCGACGTCCGTTTCGTCGGCCTTGATCGCGCGGTCGGCCCCCATTGTCTCGGCCGTCCTCAGACGTACCGGGTTGAGATCCGCCGCGATCACCTGCGCGGCGCCCAGCGCGCGCGCGACGGCAACGGCCATCAGGCCGATGGGACCGCAGCCGTTCACAAGCACCGTCTGTCCCGACACGCCCGTCCCTTCGAGGCATGCATGGACGGCGATCCCGAACGGCTCCAGCATCGCCGCGGTCTCGTGCGGAAGATCGGCCGGATTCTTCCAGGCGATGATCGAAGGCACCGTCACGTAGTCCGCGAACGCTCCGTCGATGTCGATGCCCGGATAGGTCGTTGCGTTGCAGAGATGCGCGCGTCCGAGGCGGCACGGCCGACAGACGCCGCAATAAATGTGGCTTTCGAGGCTGACGTGATCGCCAAGGGAGACGTTTGTGACGCCCTCGCCGACCTGATCGACGATACCGCTGACCTCGTGACCCAGCACGCGCGGCAGCGCCATCCGGCGCGCCATTCGCGGCGCCCAGTTGTAGATCTGCATATCGGTGCCGCAGATGCCGGCGGCCCCGACCTTAAGACGGATTTCGCCAGGCCCCGCGTCGCGCGGTTCCCATTCCCGGACCTCGACGGCGCCGACCGCCGCTTCCGTCTTGCAAAGTGCAAGCATCAGAGATGATAGACGTCGATCGGCCCTTCGAGGCGATCGTCGATGAACGTGATCTTCTTGCGGCTGATCTTCAGCTCTCCGTTTTCGCGGCGGAGCTTGAAGTCGTAAAGGCTGCCGCGGGTCAGACTGCCCTTCTTGCCGTATGTATGGATGACGCAGTTCGCGGTCGCTTCGATCTCGTCGCCCTTCTCGAACTGGACGAGGACGTTGCCGACGACGTGCACGGTGCGGTCGAGCGGCACCGACGCATAGGAATCGCGGGATTCGATCCGGAACACGCGATCTTCCAGCCCGCCGCGATTGCGGAGGTAGATCAGGTTGAGGTTCAGCTCCGGATCCTCGGTGGTTTCTTCCTCGTTCGCCCACGACGGCACCCAGTAGACGGCGTCCTCGGTGTAAAGGTCGATCCAGTCGTACCATTCGCGCCGGTCGAGCAGCGTGGACTCGCGGTAGATCAGGTTGGTTACTTCGGTTTGCAGGTCGCTCATCCTACGACGACTCTCCCTTCATCATCTTTATCCATTGTCTGTAGAGCCCGTGGAACAGGACCTCGTGGTCCCAGTTATTCGAGCTGGCGACGGGTTCGAACCCGAGCGCCTTTGCCTCGTCGTCCGCGCCTTTCGTGAACGTGCGGATGCCGCGGTTGAATTCGCTCCACCGCGCATCGCGGGCGAGCGAGCCTTCGTGCGTGTCCTCGAGCGCCGCGATATCGTCCGACGTCGCCATGCCGGCGGTCAGATAGAAATCCTCGAACTTGCGCAACCGCCCCGCCCGTGCCGTGTCGCTCTCGCCCTTCGGCGCGATGCAATAGACGCTCACTTCCATCCGGTCCGCCGAAACGGGCTTCATCACGCGGATCTGCGTCGACGGGTTGTCCATCAGAAGGACGTTCGGGAAGATGTAGAGATTGCGGCCCTTGTTCAGGATCCAGTCGACCTGCGCGGGCTTCAGTTCCTTTTCGAGACGCTCCTTGGCTTCCCAGATGGGCCGCACTTCGGGGGTCGTGTGCTGCGCCCAGATGGCCATGTGTCCATTGCCGAGATCGTAGCTGCCCGTCGGCACGCCGCCGGCGATGCGGCCAGCCTCGGTCTTCTTGATGCCGGTGTATTCGCCCTTGCTCTCGCGCGCCGAAATCGTGTTCGCGAAAACGCGGTGAACCGTGGAGACGTGATAGCCGTCGACGCCGTTCTCGGCCTGTAGCTTCCAGTTCCCGTCGATCACGTAGGTCGAGCTGCCGGGCACGGTTTCGAGCCCTTCGGGCGATTGCACGACCATCAGGTCGATCCACGGCTTGGTTTCGCCGAGCCAGTCCTCCAGCGACATCACGTCGGGATTAAGACTGCCGAAAACGAAACCCTTGTAGGAGTCGAGCCGGGCGATTTCCCGGAGATCGTAGTCCGACTTGTCCGTCCCCTCCTCCTCGTTCTTCACGCCGATACATCCGCCGTCGCACTTGTAGGTCCAGCCGTGGAAGCGGCAAGTCAGCGTCTTGGCGTTGCCCTGTCTGAACGGCGTCAGGATCGCGGCGCGATGCGAACACGCGTTGACGAAGCATTTGAGCGAGCCGTCTTCCTGGCGATGGACATAGACCGGCTGCCGGCCGATCTCGGTCCAGAAATAGTCGCCGTGCTTCTCGACCTGGCTTTCGTGGCACAGAAAGACCCAGCACTTCTCGAATATCTGCTCGATTTCCTTCTCGAACAGCGCAGGGTCGGTATAGACGGCGCGGTCGACGCGAAACACGCCCTCGTCGACACGGTCGTCTACGAGTTCGGACAGTTGAGGAGTAACGATGCTGCCATCCATGGCCGTTCCTTTCAGAGACCCTTCACCTGCTTCTCCCACTGGCGGTAGAAGCTGTAATAGAGCGTTTCGTGATCCCAGCTGTCGTTGCTGGTCTCCGGGTTGAAGCCGCCTTCCTCCGCGACGTCGTCCGGGCCCGAGATCATGGTGCCCATGCCGCGGTGGAATTCGCCCCATTTGGCGCGTCGCCCGCGGCTCCCGTCGTGGGTGGCTTCGAGCGCCATCACGTCGTCGGACGTCGCCATCCCGCTCGCCATGAAGAAATCCTCGAACTTGCGCAGCCGTGCGTACCGCGCGTCGCGGCTCTCGTCGGCTGGCGCGAGGCAGTAGATGGACACTTCCGTTTCGTTGGCCGAAATCGGGCGGAAGATACGGATCTGCGTCGCCGCGAAATCGTTGATCATCAACGACGGATAGACGATCAGGTTGCGCCCGCGCCGCAGCATCCAGTTAACCTTGCCCTCGGGGTTGGAGGCGGCGAGCTTGTCTTCGGCCTCCGACAGCGGCGAGGTCGAGACGGGATCGCGTTCCGCCCAGATCACCATGTGTCCCCGGCCGAGATCGTAGCAGCCGTTGCGGACTTTCTTCGCCAGACGGCCGACCTCGGTCTTCATCATGCCCTCGTAGCCCTCGCGCTGTTCGCGCTTTCGGACCGTATTCGCGAAAATGCGATGAACCGTGCTGGTGTGATAGCCGTCGACGGCGTTCTCGGTCGACATCTTCCAGTTGCCGCCGACCATGTAGGTCTGCGACCCGGGAAGCACCTCGAGCCCCGCCGCGGACTGGTCGGCCACGAAGGTCAGAAACGCTTTCGCTTCGCCGAGAAAATCCTCCAACGGCTCGACGTCCGCCTTGATCGAGCCGAACACGAAGCCCTTGAAGCTCGCGACCGCACCGATC
>JAYQUR010000132.1:0-8513 GCA_038148075.1 Alphaproteobacteria bacterium
ATGAAACAGGCCGCTATGATGCCGGTGGCGCGCGTCAGCAGGTTGGCCGATCCGCGGGTCGTCATCAGGCCGCCCATCGTGCCGCCGCCCATGCCCAGGGCGCCCCCCTCGCTACGCTGCAGAAGCACGACGACGATCAGCGCCAGCGCGAGGAAAAGATGAATAATCAAAAGTACTTCGGTCATATTCGCTCGGTATCCGTTTCCGACCGGAAAATCGGGCGGAGATGTAATGCCTAATTTCCGGTTTGGCTAGGTTTTTCGGGTCAGGCACCCGAGAAAGCGGCCGAATTCAGGGACACGCCAGCGCGATCGCCCAGAAATCGGACGCCTTGAGGCTAGCACCGCCGACAAGCGCCCCGTTGACGTTGGATACGGCGAGGATATCCGATGCGTTTTCCGGCTTCACGGATCCGCCATAGAGGATCCGGACCTCGTCCGCTTCCGCGACTGCCTCCCGAAGGATCGCCCGGATTGCGTCGTGGACCTCGGCGATGTCGGCGTTGGTCGGCGTGCGGCCGGTTCCGATGGCCCAGACCGGCTCGTAGGCAACGACGAGGGTGGCAGCGGACGAGCCTTCGGGCACGGATCCCCTCACCTGCCCGGTCACGACATCGACCGCCCGCCCGGCGTCTCGCTCATCCAGCGTCTCGCCGACGCAGACGATCGGCACGAGCCCTTCCGCCTGTGCCGCCGCGGCCTTGGCGCGGACGAGATCGTCGGATTCGCCGTGGTCGGCCCGACGCTCGGAGTGTCCGACGATTACGAAGCCGCACCCCGCGTCGCGCAGCATCGCCGCCGAGACGTCCCCGGTATGCGCGCCCGCCCCGGCGGTATGGCAGTCCTGCCCGCCGAGATGAATGTCGCCGATGCCCAGAGCGGCCCTGGCGGCCGGAACCAGCACGGCAGGCGGACACACGAGCATGTCGAACCCCTGATCGCCGGCATCCGCTACGAGGTCGGCGAGCGCCCCCGCGAGGCCTGCGGCGAAGTCGGTATCGCCGTTCATCTTCCAGTTTCCCGCGATCAGCGGTCGAGGCGTTGCGGTCATCGGTTTCCGTCACCAGATTACATTCGTCCTGCGGGCGTCATAGCATACCGTAGCCAAGTGGTGCCAGCCACGGCTCGGGCGGACGCCGCCTTGCCGGGAAGCGGCGTCCTACCTATGATGCCGCGCTTTTCGAACCGCCGCGAATACAGGGATTGCGATGCTGGAAGGAATGAAAAAGGGTGTCGGCAAGATCGTCATGTGGGTCCTCGGGGTCCTGCTGATTGCGAGCTTCGCCGTCTGGGGAATCGGCGACATGACGGGCGCCATTTCCAACCCGGACAGCGTCGCAAGCGTTGCCGGCAACAAGATTTCGCAGCGCGAGTTTCAGGAACAGTTTCGCCGCGAGATGAACCAGATTCGCGCCCGTATCGGCGACGTCGATATCGAGCAGGCGCGCAACCTCGGCATCGTGCAATCCACACTCAACGGCCTGATTTCGCGTCGCCTGATAACCGAGCAGGCCGACGACCTGGGCCTTGTTATCGGCGACGAGCAGATCGCCGCCCGCATCCGGAACGAAGCGGCGTTCCGCAACGAACTTGGACAGTTCGACCGGGCGCGTTACCAGCAGGTACTCGCAAATAACGGCCTGTCGGAGGCCGCCTACGTCGCGTCTCTGAAAAACGACATCCGCCAGGGCCTGCTTGCGTCGGCGATCAGCGGCGGCGTTTCGGCGCCCGCGACCCTCGCCGACACGATCTACCGCTACCGCAACGAGCGCCGGGCGGCCGACATCGTCAAGATTCCGCGACCGGGGGTCGAGGGGGCTCCGGAACCGACCGACGCCCAACTGACCGACTACCTGGACAAGAATTCGGAAATTTTCATGGCCCCGGAATACAGGGGCCTGACTGTTCTCTACCTCAATCCCGAGGAAGTCGCGAAGGAGCTGTCGCCGCCCGCCGAACGGGTCAGGGAGGAATACGAATACCGCCTGCCCACCCTGTCGGTGCCGGAGCGGCGGCGTCTCGAACAAATCCTGGTCCGGGACGAAGCGGATGCGAAGAAGGCCTACGAGGCCCTGTCCGAGGGCCGTACCTTCGAAACGGTCGCCGAGGAAACGACCGGCAAGAAAGGCGACGATCTGAAGATCGGTCTCGTAGGTAAGGACGATATGCTGCCCGACCTCGGCGATGCGGCATTCGCGCTGGAACAGGGCAGTTTCACGCAGCCGGTCGGATCGCCGCTCGGCTGGCACATCATCCGGGTCGTCGAGATACAGCCCGGCCACAAACCGGCATTCGCCGAGGTGGAAAAGGAAATCGCCGCCGACCTCGCCAAGGAACTGGCGCTGGACGACCTGGTGAAACGCGCGAACCGCGTCGAGGATGCGCTTGCCGGCGGTGCGACGATCGAGGAAGCCGCGGGCGACGCGGGCGCGCAGCTTCGCAAGGTCGAGCCGATCGATGCCGCTAAAAATTCGCGGTCCGGCGCCCCCGTCGCCGGGCTTCCCGACGACCCTGCCTTCGTCGAGACTGCTTTCACCACCGAAAAAGACACGACCAGCCGTCTGACCGAAACAAGCGGCGGCGGCTACTTCATGGTCCGCGTCGACGACGTTGTCGCGCCGGCAAAGCGCAGCCTCGACCAGATCCGCGACCTCGTCACGCAACAGTGGAAACTGCAGCAGCTCGACGAAATCGCCCGGAAGAAGGCGGAACGGGTCCGCGATGCCGCGGCGGCCGGCAAACCGTTGCTCACGGTTGCGGACGAGATGCGCCTTGTCGCAGAAAAAGCGAAGCCGGTATCCCGGTTCGCGACGGCGGCGGACAATTCCGTGCCGCGAGCGCTCGTCCCCGACCTGTTCAAGGCCAAGGAAGGCGAGGTTGTGATGGGGCAGACACCCGACGGGTATGCCGTCGCCAGGCTGACGCGGATCGACAGCGCCACGGCACCTTCGGCAGATGCGGATTTCGAGCGGCTCAAGGACACCCTGTCCGCCGCGATAGCGAACGATCTCCTCCAGGGATATACGCAGGCGTTGCGGAAGGAATATTCGGTGTCGATCAACAACGCAGGGCTCGAGGCGTTTCTCGCGACCCAGCAGTGAAGTCGCCCCCCGTCAGGGCCTCAACAATCCGAGCGGATCGTTCGGGTCGGGTTCGTCGTTCCGTCCCGCGTTCCTGACGATTTCCTTCATCGCGCGCCGATCGGCCATCACCACCGACGTTTCGACCTGTCGGGCCGGTATATCCCAATATGTCTTGAGCAGGCGGTCCTTCTCTTCGCCTTCGATCAGCGAAAAGCCGTTCTTTTCGTAAAACCGGATCGCCCACCGGGCCGCTTTCCACGTGCCGATAAGCACCGGCCGCGGCGCATTCTCGATCAGGTTTGCGAGGAGCTCGGAACCGAGTCCCGTGCGCTGCCGGCGGGTTCTCACGTAGGCATGGCGGATCAGGATCACGTCCTTGACCGGCTGTACCCCCATGACGCCGGCGGCGCCGCCGCCCTTACCCTCGGCGATGCGGAACGAAACGCCGGCCGCCATTTCGTGGCGCAGTTCGTCCGCAGGCATGTACGGTTCTTTCCATCGATCTTCGGGGATGGCTCCGCGATAGGCATTCGCGGCATCGTTGATGATCTCGAGAACCGTCTCGAAGTCGGCGTCGGTGGCAGGTCGGATCATGTGACGTCGCGGCGTGGTTTCGTCGCGGACTTTATTCGCCGGCCTGATTGTGCGCCAGCCTTTTAGGCGCGGGCGGTTGCGGACGGGTCAGGACCGAAGCAACGGGAACGAGCCGGATACCGTCCCGCACGAGTGCTTCCAGCCACGGCTCGACCATGTCCATCGTCGCCGTTCTCGGATGGGCGATCACGACGGCGCGCCCGGCGCTCCGGGCGATGGCCTCCGCTTCGCGCATACGCTCGCGAATTTCCCGACGCGACGGGTCGTGATCAAGAAAAACGTCGCGCGACGCATGCGGCAGCCCGATTTCCCGAGCGACTTCAGCGCCTATTGAGCCGCCGCTGGTTCGCGAATCCAGGAAGAACATCCCGCGGCGACGAAGCTCGCGAAGAACGATCCCCATGCGCTCCCTGTCGCGGGTAAAACGGCTGCCCTGGTGATTGTTGACCCCGATATAGCCGCCGAACCCGCGCAGCATCTCCGTCAACCGGGACTGCAGAACACCGCGTTCCTGCGCCACGGAGAGGATGTTCCGGCCCGGCCGGCCGCGGTGGTCTTCCGCTTCCATCGGCAGGTGCAGCATCACGTCATGGCCCCTCAACCGCGCGCCCCGGACCTGGCGGCCCACGTCGGGCGCCGTCGGCAGGTACGACAGCGTGACGGCCGCAGGCAGCCCCACGGCGCGCGCCGAATTCCGCCTGTCGAAGCCCATATCGTCGATGACGAGTGCGATCGCCGGACCCGTGTTGCGTACCTCTGCGACCGGTCGTTCTCCCGGTACCGGCCGGGCGAGCGTTTCGTGACTGCGGTCGATCCCGGGCAGGCCGTTTTCGATCCGCCGCGTCAGATCCCGGGCAGCCGGTCTCGGCGGCAGGAAGAGATCCAGCAGCGCACGCTGCTGCGGTTGCGTACGGGATGGCGTTTTGGCCGCATCGCCGGTGTCAGCCGTCGCCCGCGCCGGTGTCTCGGCGGACTTGGTTTCGGTCGTGCTGTTCAGCGCGACCGTCATGAGAAATACGAGCGCGGCGACCGCGCCCAGGACGGCAGGCACTATGCCCGCCGGCAAGCGGTCTCTGGCAGTATCGATCGCGTCGCGCAGCGCCATTTGCCTTCCGGACTTTTGGGACGGTCAATTTCCGTCAACGATGGTTAATAATCCGTTTCCGCACTGGCGCTCTCGCGACACTTCGTGTGGAAATTGCCGTTTTCAAACCGCGTCTTACCTAGAGCCGTCTTCGCCTGTATAAAGCGACCTCACTCAAAGGCACCGGGAAGTCGATGGACTTCAAATCGATTCTGGCACTCGTCGCCGACGGCAGGGAACTGGACCGCGCGCAAGCGGAAGGCGCGTTCGACATCATCATGTCGGGCGACGCGACCCCTGCGCAGATCGGCGCGTTCCTCATGAGCCTCCGGATGCGGGGCGAGACCGTGACGGAGATCGCCGCAGCGGCACGGGTGATGCGGGCCAAGGCCCGGAAGATCCAGGCACCGCCGGGGGCGATCGACATCGTCGGGACCGGCGGCGACCGCAGCGGAACGCTGAACATATCCACGGCCTCCGCGCTCGCCGTCGCGGGGTGCGGCGTCCCCGTCGCGAAACACGGCAACCGCGCGCTGTCGTCGAAATCCGGCGCGGCGGACGTGCTGATGCAGCTCGGCGTCAATATCGACGCCGACATGCGACTGATCGAGAAGTCCATCTCCCAGGCGAAAATCGGGTTCATGATGGCGCCCCGTCATCACAGCGCGACGCGCCACGTCGCCGGGCCGCGGGTAGAACTCGCGATCCGCACCGTGTTCAACATGCTTGGTCCCCTGTCGAATCCCGCGATGGTCGACCGGCTGATGGTGGGCGTGTTCTCGACGCAATGGGTCGAACCGGTCGCGCGCGTTCTCGGCGAACTCGGCGCGGAGCGGGCCTGGGTCGTCCACGGCGCCGGCGGCTTGGACGAACTCGCCACCAACGGGCCGGCCTCGGTCGCAACCCTCGTCGAC
This sequence comes from Alphaproteobacteria bacterium, assembly GCA_038148075.1. Taxonomy (GTDB): domain Bacteria; phylum Pseudomonadota; class Alphaproteobacteria; order MPNO01; family UBA830; genus JAYQUR01. Next base: position 5,675 of record JAYQUR010000132.1, read on the forward strand.
GGCAAGGTGGAAACGTTCGAAGTCTCTCCCGAGGAGGCCGGCCTTCCGCGTTGCGATATCGAAGAGCTGAAAGGCGGCGATGCCGAATACAACGCGGAGGCGTTGACCGCCCTGCTCGGCGGTGCACCGAGCGCCTACCGCTATACCGTCCTGTTCACCTCGGCCGCCGCACTTATCGTCGCGGGCCGGGCTAAGGATCTCAAGGAAGGCGTCGCGCAGGCCGCGGAATCCATCGATACAGGCAAGGCGCGCGCCGCGCTCGACCGGATGATCGAAATCTCGCACGAGATAATCGTCGAAGAAGACGAGGAAGAGAGGGGTAATGAGTGACGCCCTCACGAAAATCTGCGCTGCCAAACGCGAGCACATCTCCGCCAAGAAACGCGAGCGATCCTTGGCGACGATCGAGGCGGCCGCGAAAGAGGCATCCGCGCCGCGCGGCTTCTATCGACGCCTGCGCAAGGTGGCGGACGAAGGCCGCTACGGCCTGATTGCCGAGGTCAAGAAGGCCTCGCCGAGCAAGGGTCTCATCCGGGAGGACTTCGACCCGCCCGCCCTCGCCGCGGCTTACGAACGCGGCGGCGCGACGTGCATGTCCGTTCTGACGGACATTCCCTATTTCCAGGGCGACGACGCCCATCTGTTCGCCGCGCGCGCGGCGGTCTCGCTGCCGACCATCCGCAAGGACTTCATGATCGACACCTACCAGGTGGCGGAAGCGCGTGCATTGGGCGCAGACTGCATCCTGGTCATTCTCGCCGCCGTCGACGACGCCCTCGCCGCAGAACTTGAGGCGGCCGCAACCGGCTGGGGCATGGACGTGCTGATCGAAGTACACGATGCCGCCGAGCTCGACCGGGCGATGAAGCTGAAAAGCCCCCTGCTCGGCATCAACAACCGCAATCTCAAGACGCTCGCGACCGATATCGAAACGACGCGCCGGCTCGCGCCCCGTGTGATCGACGCGGAGCGGCTGGTCGTCAGCGAGAGCGGGCTCTACACACCCGAGGATCTGGCCGCTATGTACGACGTCGGCGCGCGCTGTTTCCTGATCGGGGAGTCGCTGATGCGCCAGGACGACGTGGAGGCCGCGACCCGGCAGCTGCTTGCGGCGCGAAACGAACTGAGGGCGGCGGAATAATGGCGAAACTCACCCACATCGGCGACGACGGCGAAGCGCGGATGGTCGACGTCTCGGAAAAGGATGTCACCGACCGGACGGCGACCGCGCGCGGTAGCGTAATCATGGCCCCCGAAACACTGCGGCTCGTCATTGACGGCAGCGTGAAGAAGGGCGACGTGATCTCGGTCGCGCGGCTGGCCGGCATCATGGCCGCGAAGCGAACGTCTGACATGATCCCGCTGTGCCATCCGCTCGCCCTCAACAAGGTCGTTGTCGACCTTGCCTGCGACCCCGACCGCAATGCCATCGATATCGAAGCGACCTGCCGTGTCAGCGGCCGCACCGGCGTCGAAATGGAAGCGCTTACCGCCGTCAGCGTCGCCGCGCTGACGGTCTACGACATGTGCAAGGCAGTAGACCGCGGCATGCGACTGACCGAGATCCGTCTCGTACACAAGGCCGGCGGCAAGTCGGGCGAATTCACCGCCGATGAGTAACAGGGATCTCCTGCCGGTCGCCGAAGCGCAGCGGCGGATCGTGGACGCCGTCCGGCCCCTTCCGGCCGAGCAAATTCCCCTGGCGGCAGGGCTCGGCCGGGTCCTTGCCGCAGACGTCGCGGCACGCCGCAGCCAGCCTCCGATGCCGGTCTCCGCGATGGACGGCTATGCGGTACGAGCCAAAGACGTCGAAACCTTGCCTGCAACCCTTCAGATCATCGGCTACGCGCCGGCCGGCCATGCCTACGAAGGGACGGTCGGCCCCAACGAAGCGGTCCGCATCTTCACCGGGGCCCCGGTGCCGGACGGCGCAGACACGATCGTCATCCAGGAAAACACCGTTGCCGACGGCGAGATCGTCCGCGTTGTCGACGGCAAGGCCCCTGTCGGCCGCTTCGTACGCCCGGCAGGCCTCGATTTCGCCGAAGGCGACGTGCTGCTCAAGGCCGGAAAGGTCCTGACCGCCCGCGACGTCGGCCTCGCCGCGGCGATGAACGTTCCCTGGCTGATGGTTCGCCGCAAGCCCCGGATTTCCATTCTCGCCACGGGCGACGAAATCGTCATGCCGGGCGATCCGATCGGCCGCGACCAGATCGTAAGTTCCAACGCGCTGGCGCTTTCCGCCTTTATCGCGGCGACCGGCGGCGAGCCGGTCGACCTCGGCATCGCGCCGGACGAGGAAGACGGGCTTCGCACGCTGGCGGAAGGCGCGCGGGGCAGCGACATTCTCGTAACCACCGGCGGCGCGTCGGTCGGCGATCACGACCTCGTTCAGTCCGTTCTCGGCGACATCGGCCTCAAGGTCGATTTCTGGCGGATCGCGATGCGGCCGGGCAAACCGCTGATGTTCGGCGGCCTCGGCGACACGTTTCTGATCGGCTTGCCGGGCAACCCTGTTTCCTCCCTTGTCTGCGCGGTGATGTTCCTGGCGCCGGCCATCCGGCAGATGCTCGGCATGGCGGATGTCGCGCCGCCAAAACGGACGGCAATCCTCGGCAGCGACCTCGAGGAGAACGACGAGCGTGAGGATTACCTTCGGGCGACGTTGTCGATCGCCGATGACGGAACCGTTCGGGCAACGCCCTACTCCAGGCAGGATTCGTCGATGTTCGCGACCATCGCACGGTCCGATGCGCTGATTGTCCGCGCACCTTACGCGCCCGTCGCAAAGACCGGGGAGCCTGTTTATTACATCCCGCTCGAGGGATCTCTCTACAGC
>JAYQUR010000133.1:0-8481 GCA_038148075.1 Alphaproteobacteria bacterium
CCCACGGGATCATCCTTGTGGGCGGCCGGGAGGGGGAGCGGGCTGGTTCCGCCCAAGATGATCTAAGCGCGGCGGCCGTCGTCATGATTTTCAATCCTGTCGGATTGCTGAACGGTGAGGCTGCGACGGCGGCGCTTGCCGCGGGCATCGCCTGGCCCCTTGCCGATACCGGTCTCGCCTTTACGCATGTCGAGAAGATCGATGTCGAGAACGGCGACGTCGCGGGCGTCGTGCCGGCGACGGAGCTGACCGATACCGAGCGCGCACCGTTCGTTTCGCCGCGTGCGCCGTTCGCCGGGCTCGCTCTCCACCGGCCCCTCATCATGGGCATCGTCAACGTCACCTCGGACAGCTTTTCGGACGGCGGCGACCATGCCGATCCGGCGCAGGCGGCGGAACGGGCGCTCGCGCTGGCGGCAGACGGGGCGGACATCGTCGATATCGGCGGCGAATCCACGCGCCCCGGCGCGACGCCGATACCGGTTGCCGAAGAGATCGACCGGGTGATGCCCGCCGTCGAGGCGGCGGCGGGCGCGGGACTCGTCGTTTCCGTCGATACGCGGAACGCGGAAACCATGCGCGCTGCGGCAGCGGGCGGCGCGCGGATCGTCAACGACGTGTCTGCGCTGACCCACGACCCAGCCGCGCTCGACGCGGCCGCGGCAAGCGGCCTGTCGGTCGTCCTGATGCATATGCAGGGAACGCCGGAGACGATGCAGGCGGGTCCGCGCTACCGGCTGGCCTCGTCCGACATCTGCGAATGGCTCGGTGCGCAGGTCGAGGCCTGTGTCGCCGCGGGCGTCCCGCGGGAGCGCATCGCCGTCGATCCGGGCATCGGCTTCGGCAAGACGGTTGCCCACAACATGGAAGTTCTCGACCGCGCCGCGATGTTTCACGGGCTTCGCTGCGCCGTGGCGATCGGCGTTTCGCGCAAGAGTTTCATCGGCCGGATCGCACGGATCGAGGCGCCGAAGGACCGCCTGCCCGGCACGATCGCCGCGACGCTGATCGCGCTGTCCCGCGGCGTGCAGATTCACCGCGTCCACGACGTGGCGGCCGCCCGGCAGGCGATCGACATCTGGAACGCCTTACCGCGAGGGACGTGAACCCGGAGCGCGGACTTGCTATAAGGGTGCGCATGCACGCGCTGAACAGGCGCGTCGGACGGATCGGAACAGATGGCTCGGAAACTTTTCGGAACGGACGGCATCCGCGGGTCGGCGAACAGCGACCCGATGACCGCCGAGATCGCGCTCAAGGTCGGTATGGCGGCCGGGCATATGTTTACGCGCGGCGCGCATCGTCACCGCGTCGTGATCGGCAAGGACACGCGGCTGTCCGGTTACATGCTGGAGCCGGCGCTCGCCGCCGGGTTCGTCGCGATGGGGATGGACGTGGTCTTCGTCGGTCCGCTTCCAACGCCGGCCGTCGCGATGCTGACCCGCAGCCTCCGGGCCGACCTCGGCGTGATGATCTCCGCGTCGCACAACCCGTTCGAGGACAACGGCATCAAGCTCTTCGGGCCGGACGGTTACAAACTGTCCGACGAGACCGAGGAAGAGATCGAGTCGCTCATCGAATCCGACATGACGCAGAATCTGGCGGAGTCCTCCGATCTCGGCCGCGCCAAGCGCCTCGACGACGTCGAGGGCCGCTATATCGAGTTCGTGAAGAACACCTTCCCCAAGGGGCTGCGCCTGGACGGGCTCAAGATCGTCGTCGACTGCGCCAACGGCGCCGCCTACAAGGTCGCGCCTGCGGCGCTGTGGGAACTTGGCGCCGATGTGGTGACGACGGGCGTCGAGCCCGACGGTTTCAACATCAACAAGTATTGCGGCAGTACGGACACCCGCACGATGTGCCGCATGGTCCGCGAGCACGGCGCCGATATCGGCATCGCGCTCGACGGCGACGCCGACCGCGTTCTCGTCGCCGACGAGACGGGCGAGCTGCTCGACGGCGACCAGCTGATGGCGACCGTCGCCGAAAGCTGGCAGCGCGACGGCCGGTTGCGCGGCAACGGCGTGGTCGCGACGGTGATGTCCAATCTCGGCCTGGAGCTTTATCTGAAGGGGCTCGGCCTCGAGACCGTGCGCACGCAGGTCGGCGATCGCTACGTCTTAGAGCACATGCGCGAACACGGCTTCAACGTCGGCGGCGAACAGTCGGGACACATCGTCCTCAGCGACTACACGACGACCGGCGACGGTCTCGTCGCAGGACTCGAAGTGCTGGCGGCGATGGTGCAGTCCGATCGAAAGCTCAGCGAGGTCGGCCGTCGCTTCACGCCGCTGCCGCAGATACTCGAGAACGTCCGCTTCTCGGGGGCGCCGCCGCTGGAGGACGCCACGGTCGTCAAGGCCGTGAAGGACGGCGAGGGGCGGCTTGGCAAGACCGGGCGTATCCTGATCCGCAAGTCGGGCACCGAGCCGGTAATCCGGGTTATGGCGGAAGGCGAGGATTCCGCGCTCGTCCAGGCAGTCGTCACCGAGATCGTCGGCGCGATCGAGACCGCGACGACGTGAATTCCGCAACCGCAACCGTGCAGGAATAGATGCAGGGCAGGGTTCTCATTATCGCCGGATCGGATTCCGGCGGCGGCGCCGGCATCCAGGCCGACATAAAGACGGTGACGGCGCTCGACGCGTTCGCCGCTACCGCGATTACGGCGCTCACCGCGCAGAACACCGAGGGCGTTCATGGCGTGTCGCCCGTCGATATCGCCTTCATCCGGCAGCAGATCGATGTCGTTCTCGAGGATATCGGTGCGGACAGCATAAAGACCGGCATGCTGCACAGCGCCGAGGTCATCGACGCCGTCTGCGCGGTGCTGCGCGCGGGTGCGGCGGGTGTTCCGCTGGTCGTCGATCCCGTGATGGTTGCCAAGGGCGGCGCCTCGCTGCTCGATGCCGACGCTGCGGGAACGCTGCGGGCGAACCTGTTGCCGCTGGCGACGCTGATCACGCCGAACATTCCCGAAGCCGAAGCGTTGCTCGGCGCCTCCATCGGTTCGGTCGGAGATATGGAAGAGGCGGCCAGGACGCTCCGCGCGATGGGGCCGAAGGCAGTGCTGGTGAAGGGCGGCCACATGGAAGGCGACGATCTGATCGACGTGCTGGTCGACGAAGACGGCGTCCACCGCTTCGAGACCCGGCGCATCGATACCGTGCACACGCACGGCACGGGCTGCAGCCTCGCGTCGGCGATCGCGACAGGGCTCGCCCAGGGCAACTCGTTGCCCGACGCAGTCCGCCGAGCCCAGGCCTACGTTGCCGAAGCGATCCGGACCGCGCCCGGATTCGGCCGCGGGCACGGGCCGATCAACCACGCCCATACGCTCCGCAGTTTCCGCCACGCCTGACGATGGCGGCCATTCCACTCTATCAGCTCGACTCGTTCTCCGACCGGGTCTTCGGCGGCAATCCGGCTGCGGTCTGCCCGCTCGATGCGTGGATCGACGACGCGTCGATGCAGCGGATCGCCGCCGAGAACAATCTTTCGGAGACCGCCTTTTTCGTGCCTGCGGAGGTCGACGGGAAAGACGGCTAAGCGCTCCGCTGGTTCACGCCGACCGCCGAGGCCGAGGGCGAGCTGCTGTTCATGGATTTTCCCGCCTATCCTCGAACCTCCGGCCCATTGCCGGATGTCCTCGCGGCGGGGCTCGGCGTTGCGCCTGCCGAAGTCTTTATCGGGCCCAACTGGATGGTCGTCCTCGACAGCGCCGATCGGGTGCGCTCGCTCGATCCAGACATGACGGCGATCGCATCCGCCCATCCCCGCTGCGTCATCGTTACCGCCCCCGGAGACAGGGACGGTGACGGCGATTTCGCCGACTGCGATTTCGTCTCGCGCTTCTTCGCGCCGTCCTACGGCATCCCCGAAGACCCGGTGACGGGCTCGGCGCACTGCATGCTGACGCCCTACTGGGCGCAGCGACTCGGCAGGAAACGGCTGGAGGCGCGCCAGATCTCGGCGCGCGGCGGCAGGCTGGTCTGCGAGGATCGCGGCGACCGCGTCGGCATCGGCGGCAGCGCGGTTCTGTTCATGGAGGGGACGATACGGCTCTGACGGCCCGGATCAGTCCTCGTCGTCGTCGAACCGCTCTTCCGCGGCCCGCTTGCCGAAAACGCGTTCGCGGTCGTCTGGCCCGATCATGCCCATCAGCACCTGGCGGTATCCCTGGACCGCCTCGGCGCCCGCCTCGCGATAGGCGTCGGCGAAGCGGCGGCGCTGGCTTTCCGACAGGCGGCGTTCGAGTTCGATGCCCTTCGGCGTCAGTTCCAGCAGGCGCTGGCGCCTGTCGGTAACGCCCTCGTGCTGCATGATGAACTCTTCGCGCACGAGCTGGCCGAGAACGCGCGACAGGCTCTGCTTGGTGATCTTGAGGATCGTCAGCAGGTCCGAGACGGTGATCCTGGGGTTGCGGCCCACGAAATAGATGACCCGGTGATGCGCGCGGCCGAATCCGAACTCGGCGAGGATTTCGTCCGGTTCCGCCGTGAAATCGCGATAGGCGAAATACAGCAGTTCCATTCCCTGCCGGATGTCTTCCTCGCGGAGGAAGCGCGGATTTATCGGCGTTTTTATGTCAGTCATATTGACATATATGCCTCCGAATGTTACTCACCGCAACCCACATTCGTAATGTTGTGTCTATTCGACGGTACGCGGAGCAACAAACAATGATCAACTTCGACGATCAGGACGGCGACATCTGGTTCAACGGCAAGCTGGTGCCGTGGCGGGACTGCCGTATGCACGTGTTGTCCCACGGCCTGCATTACGGAAGCTGCGTGTTCGAGGGCGAGCGCGTCTATAACGGCGAGGTGTTCAAGCTGCGCGAACATACGCAGCGGCTGCTCGATTCCGGCAAGGAACTCGGGTTCAATATCCCTTACACGCTCGAGGAGCTGGAGCAGGCGACGCTCGATACCGTCGCGTCGCAGGGCTATGCCGATGCCTACGTCCGGCCCGTGGCGTGGCGCGGCAGCGAAATGATGGGCGTATCCGCCCAGCAGACCAGGATCAACGTCGCGATCGCCGTCTGGGAATGGCCGTCCTATTTCTCGCCCGAGGCGCGGCTGCGCGGCATCCGTCTCAAGACGTCGAAATGGCGGCGCCCCGCGCCCGACACCGCGCCGGTGCATGCGAAGGCGGCGGGCCTCTACATGATCTGCACGCTGTCGAAGCATTCCGCCGAGGCCGATGGCTTCGACGATGCGCTGATGCTCGACTGGCGCGGACAGGTCGCGGAGTCCACGGGCGCCAACATCTTCCTGATCCAGGATGGCAGGATCCACACGCCGACGCCTGACTGCTTCCTTGACGGCATCACGCGCCAGACGGTCATCGGGCTCGCGAAGGACCGCGGCTACGAGGTGATCGAACGCTCGATCATGCCGGAGGAGTTCGCCAAGACCGACGAGGTGTTCGTCACGGGTACCGCGGCGGAGGTGACGCCGGTCGGCCAGATCGACGACTGGAATTTCCAGGTCGGCACCGTCAGCCGGACCCTGATGGAGGATTACGACAATCTCGTGCGCGGCAACGCCGCTGCGGCCGCCTGATACTTTCTTACTGGCGGCGCGGGCCGGCGCGTTTTCGCGCCAGCGGAAAAATCATTTATCGGAAACGCGGACCCAGCGGTCGGCGGCGACCTCGTCCTCGTCGCGGGCGGCAACCCACGACGGTCCCGAATCGCGGTCTTCCAGCTTCCAGAACGGCGCTTTGGTCTTGAGCCAGTCGATCAGGAAGGCGCAGCTTTCGAGCGCCGCCTCGCGATGCGGGGCGGCGGTGGCGACCAGCACGATTCGCTCGCCCGGCTCCAGCCGCCCGTAGCGGTGGATAATAAGCACGTCCTGCAGATCCCAGCGATCGCGGGCTTCGGCCTCCAGCTTTTCCAGCTGCTTCTCCGTCATGCCGGGATAATGTTCCAGCGTCATCGCGCTGATCTTCTCGTCGCCCGCGAAATCGCGCACAAGCCCGAGGAAGCTCGCGAGGCCGCCGATTTCGGGGTTGCCGCCGGTCATGCGGGAAATCTCGGCGCCGACGTCGAAATCCCCGGTCTGCACCCGGATCACGGGCTCAACCCCCCGTCATCGGCGGGAACAGCGCGACTTCGTCGCCTTCCTTGATCGCCGTGTCGTGCGGCGCGATCTCGTGGTTGACCGCGGCGCGGATTTCCGCGGCGTCGGCGAAAGCGACTTCGTAGCCGCCGCCGCGCGCCTTGAGCCAGTCGATCAGCTGGCCGACGCTTTCGACGCCGTCTGGCGGCGACACCTGCTCCTGGCCGATCCCGATCTTGGATTTGACCCAGCCGAAATAGAGTACCTGCATCACGCAAACTCGCTGAAGGGAAGAAAATCGACCATGGTGCCGGCCTCCAGTCGAGTCAACTCCTCGGGGAGTTCGACCAGCCCGTCGGTCTGGACCATGGAGGTCAGGATACCGGCGCCATCGCGCGGGAACTTGCGCAGCACCGGCGCGCCGTCGGGGCCGCGTTCGAGGCTGACGCGCAGCCATTCGCGGCGTCCCTCCTTCTTCTTGATGTCGAAGTCGGTAGGAACGCGGTAGACGAGCGGCTCGGTCGCGCGCGCGCCGGCCAAGCGCAGGATCGCAGGCCGGGCGAAGCGCATGAAGGTCACCAGCACGGCGACCGGATTTCCCGGCAAGCCGATGAACGGCACCTTCGCGATCTGGCCGAGCGCCAGCGGCCGGCCGGGCCGGATCGCCAGGCGCCAGAAATGGATGCTGCCGAGAGCCTCGACCGCCTGGCGGACGTGATCCTCCTCGCCGGTCGATACGCCGCCGGACGTCATGATCAGGTCGTGGCCCACTGCCGCGTCGCCGAGCGTCTTTTCGATGACCGCGCGGTCGTCGGGGAGGATGCCGAGATCGGCGACGTCGCAGCCCAGCCGCTCCAGCGCGGCGGCGACCGAATAGCGGTTGGCGTCGTAGATGCAGCCCGGCGGCAGCGCTTCGCCGGTATCCCGCACCTCGTCGCCGGTCGAGAACAGCGCGACGCGCAGGCGGCGGCGGACCGGGAGCGCGGCGAGGCCGATCGAGGCGGCAAGGCCGATATCCTGCGGCCGCAGGCGCGCGCCGGCTTCCAGGATGGTCGCGCCGGCCTCGATATCCTCGCCGGCGAAACGGCGGTTGGCGCCCGGCTTTATTCCCGGCGGGATGACGACCGCATCGCCGTCGGTTTCGCAATCTTCCTGCATCAGGACGGTATCGGCGCCGTCCGGCATCGGTGCGCCGGTAAAGATGCGGATCGCCTCGCCGGCGGTGACGGTCCGCCCCAGCGTTTCGCCCGCCGCGACCCGGCCGCCGACCGAGAGAGACGTATCGCCGTCCGCGGCGAGGTCCTCGAACCGCACGGCGTAGCCGTCGACCGCGGCGTTGTCGTGCGGCGGTACCGGCCGTTCCGAGATCACGTCCTCCGCGAGGATGCGGCCGAGCGCGTCGCGCAGCGCCACCGTCTCCGAGTCGACGACGACATCGAGCCGGTCGGACAGCATCGCCAGCGCTTCCGCCGTCCGCATCAGTTCGCCGCCGAAGGCGAAGCAGTCGTCCGAAAGCTGCGCCATGTCAGACGACCCTTTCCAGGCGGGCGTCGAGCCCGCATTGCGACAGGATAAACGTTGCGACCTCCGCCGGGTCGTTCAGGTCGATTATCGGCGCGGTTGCGCCGTCGACGGGCGCGTCGCTGGCCACCGCCCTGATCGTCGCGTTCTCGGTGCACAGCAGCGGCGCGCCGGTCGACGGGCGGTACACCTCGATCTTGGGGTGCGGATGGGACTTGTAGCCCTCGACGAGGACGATGTCGGTCGGCGACAGCCGCGCGACGAGGTCGGGCAGGCCGGGTTCCGGCGCCCCCCGGTTCTCGTGGACGATCGCCCACCGGTTGGCCGAGGAGATGACCGTTTCCGTCGCGCCTGCCGTGCGGTGCTTGTGCGAATCCTTCTCCGGCTTGTCGATGTCGAAATCGTGATGCGCATGCTTGATCGTGGCGACGCGGTAGCCGCGGCGGCGGAACTCGGGGATCAGCGCGACGATCAGCGCGGTCTTGCCGCTGCCGCTCCAGCCGGTGATGCCGAAGACCGCGGGGGGCGTCGTGGCGGGCGCACTCATTCCGGCCGCGCCCCGTCGGGCGTATCCATGTGGCGAAGGCCCGAGCGCAGGTAGTCGTAGCCCGTCACCAGCGTGATCGCCGCCGCTGTCCACAGCAATCCTTCGCCGATCAGGCGGACCGGCACGTCGGCCGGGATCGCCGGATGCGCGGCGTCGCCGACGATGAGGACCGGCAGGGCGACCATCTGGATCGTCGTTTTCCACTTCGCCAGCATGCTGACCGGCAACCCGACGCGCCGGCCCGCGAGATATTCCCGCAGACCGGAAACCAGTATCTCGCGACACGGGATAATCACGGCCGGGATGATGGAAACGCCCGAAATCTGGCCGAATCCGACCATCATCAAC
>JAYQUR010000134.1:0-8437 GCA_038148075.1 Alphaproteobacteria bacterium
GCCGCTCGCCGAACCGCCGCCGGCGAAAGCCGCCGACGAGTACGAATCCGGCGTCGTCTACATGACCCAGCCGCTGTCGCGGCCGGAGGAGCTGCCCGGCCAGACCTACAAGCTGCGTTGGCCCGAGTCCGATCACGCGATCTACATCACCATCAACGACATCGTGCAGGACGGCCGCCGCCGGCCGTTCGAGGTGTTCATCAATTCGAAGAACACGGAGCACTACGCGTGGACGGTGGCGCTGACGCGGATGATCTCGGCGGTGTTCCGCCGCGGCGGCGACGTTTCCTTCGTCGTCGACGAGCTCAAGGCCGTGTTCGACCCGCGCGGCGGCCAGTGGATGCAGGGGCGCTATGTGCCGTCCCTGCTGGCGGCGATCGGCGACGTGATCGAGCGCCACATGATCGACATCGGTTTCATGGCGGATGGCGGTGCGTCAGGCGCGTTGCCCGACAAGGCAGGTGCGGAACGCCGCGTCGTCGGGCTCGCCGATGCGCCGCGACTCCGCCAGTGTCCCAAATGCGGTCAGGCCGCGCTATTGCGACAGGAGGGTTGCGACAGCTGCACGGCGTGCGATTATTCGAAGTGCGGCTGATGCCGCAACTCCGGAACCGGGGGTAGGCTCTTCGGCACCGAACGAAACGTGTTCTCTGGAAACGCAGGAGTAGTACATGCGTCATTTTCCGAAATTTCTGATCTGCGGACTTCTCGCCGGCTTCGTTGCGCTGGCGGCTGCGCCCGCCTCGGCGGACCGCCCGGTGCAGGTGGCGGACGGCCACCTGACCGCGGAACAGGTCGTCGACCGGGTTTTCACCAACATCGAACGCCGCATCCTGCAACGCTACTACGAGGCTCGCGCCGGCCGTCATGACGACGACGGCGACCGCCATCAAGGCAAGGGCGGCGGCATGGGGAAAGGCAAGTCCGGCGGCATGCCGCCCGGCCTCGCCAAGCGCGGCGGCGATCTGCCTCCGGGCCTCGCCAAGCGCGGCGGCGAACTGCCGCCCGGTCTGGCGAAACGCCTGCCGCGGGATCTCGAACGCGAATTGCCGCGGCGCAGCCGGGCATTCCGCCGCGTCGTCGTCGACAACGATATCGTGCTGATCGACGCCGTGACCAACAAGGTCCTCGACGTCCTCGAGGACGTAATCCGCCGCTGATCCATCGGCGGCACCCCAGAGCATCCGGCGGCGCGCTCGCCCAGCTGCTGCGGCAGGTCACGCCAAGGCAGCGCCTGACTCGGAGAGATACCACTCGGCGATCCGCTCGCGTGTCGGATACCAGACATTCGACTTGCTCCGGACATAGTCGATGAACTCGCGCAGTGCCGCGATGCGGTGCGGCTGGCCGATGACATGCGGGTGCAGACCGAGATTCATGATCCGTCCGCTCTCCGCCCCCTCCTCGTATAACTGATCGAAGCACAGCTTGAGCATGTCGATCCCGTCGCGCGTCGGGGAACTCGCCCGCGCGAACATGTTGAAGTCGTTGATGTCGTTCGAGTAGGGAACGCAGACGATCGGCCCGTGCAGGGTGTCGATCAAATAGGGCTGGTCGTCGTTGAGATAGTCGCAATAGGCGATCAGGCCGAACTCCTTTAGGAAGGCGGGTGTGTGCCGGGTGCCGCGGATCGCGGACGACAGCCAGGCCCGCGCCGGCCGGCCGATGGCCTCCTCGTACTGATCGAGCGTCTTGCGGATCACGTCCCGTTCCGCGTCGGGATCGTCGGCGTAATAGGTCAGCAGGTCGTTCTGCGCCCAGTTGTGCGGCACCAGTTCCCAGCCGCGCTCGTTGACCGCGTCGACGATACGCCGGCGCTCGACCATGAACAGGCCGTTGCAGGTGCAGGAGGGCATGACGCCGGCCTGATCGAACACCTTCATCATCCGCCAGATTCCGACACGCTGACCGTATTCGCGCCAGGTCCAGTTGGCCGTATCCCAGACATCGCCGGGCAGCGCGTGCGGAATGGTCGCCGGGCCGCCGGGAAACAGCGGCTCCTTCTGGCCGGGCCGGGATTGCTCCCAGTATTCCATGTTGATGGTGAAGATCATCGCCACGCGCGCACCGTCGGGGAATTTCAGCGGCAGCCGATCCGGCAGTGGAATGAACTCATAGGAGGACGGCAGGCGATCGGTCATCGAGAATGTCTCCGTGGAGTGGCGTCAGTCGGGGCTGTCAGTCTATTGCGAACCGGTTTCCGAAATCACGATTGAACGACGATTGACGCCAGTATGTCCCGCCAGCCAGCCGGCGCAGCTGAGCGGTTTTGCGCTGAATGCGAATCCCGACACGGATATCGCATCGCAACAGCTTTTCCCGCCTATGCGCACATAACCCCGCCAACCCGCCTCGTCTCACTCCGCCGCCTGCGCCTGACGCTCCGCGATCATCCGCTCCAGCAGGCGGCGCGCCTGGATCGTCGGGTTGTCGCTGTTGACGTCGACCGTCGGCGCGGTCGGGTCGAGGTCAATGATCCGCTGGGTCGCTTCGACCATCGCCACGTCCTCGAGGAACGTGTTGCGGATGCCGCCCATCATCTCGTGCATCTTCGCGTCGTCCAGCGCGAAGTTGCGCGCAGACGTCCAGAAATGATGGGTCGTCGACGGCGTCTCGGGCGTGCAGCCGTGCGAGGTGTGGATGTTGATGGCGTGTTCCATGTTGCCCTCGAACGCGCCCGTGCCCACCGTCGCGATGCCGACGTCGAACGTCATCGTCGACGGCGCCTGGTATTCCCACGTGATCCAGTGATCGACGTTGCCGTCGAACGTGCCCAGCTTCGCGCGGTTGCCCATGTTGGCCCAGATCGGCGGCGGATCGGCATCCGGCATCAGGCGCGCGCAGCTGACCGTGCGGTCGCCGCGCCGCACCTTGGGCGGCTTCGCCAGAGCTCCGTCGTTGGCGAGCGAGGTGGGATGCACGTAGGCCGAATGGGTCTGGTCCATCGCGATGTCGAGCATGCCCTGATAGGCGCCGTGGACGTAGAACCGGTCGCCGAGGCATGCCCAGTCGGGCGAATCGTGCCAGTACATGTCGGGGATGAGAGTGTCGTCGGCAAGCGCGGGATCGCCCATCCAGATCCAGATCCAGCGGTGTCGCTCGACGATCGGATAGGAGCGGACGCGTGCGTCCGGCGGCACGCGGGACTGGCTCGGCACCTTCGTGCAGGCGCCGTCGGCGGCGAACATGAGACCGTGATAGCCGCACTGGATTTCCTCGCCGATCACCTTGCCCTTCGACAAGGGCGCGAGGCGGTGGCAGCAGCGGTCTTCCAGCGCGACGGCCTGTCCCGCCTCGGTGCGGTACAGCACCACCGGCTGTTCCAGCAAAGTGCGTGCCAACGGCTCCGCCGTCAGCTCGTGATCCCACGCGGCGACGTACCAGGCGTCGTAGAGATACATGGCCCAACTCCCTCCCCAAAGAACCGGTCACGACCGAAGCATGCGGCGCGAGGCGCAGCATTGTCAAATCGTAAGGTTGCTAACGATACGTTAGGGCGAAGGCCGCAGCCGAGCCGTGCCTTGCGCTGCGTCTTACGTCGTCGCGACCTCGCCGCTCAGCGTCCCGATGCCGCTGATTTCCATCTCGATCCTGTCGCCCGGTTTGAGCCACTTCGGCGGGTCGAACCCGGCTGCGACGCCGTGCGGCGAACCGGTGGTGATCATGTCGCCCGGCACCAGGGTGATGAAGGTGGAGATGTAGCTCACCAGATAGGCGGCGGAGAACACGAGATCGCTGGTATTGCCGTGCTGGCGTTCCTCGCCGTTGACGCGGGTGACGACCGTCATGTTGGCGGGATCGCCCGCCTCGTCGGCGGTCGCGATCCACGGGCCCAGCATGCCGGACGCTTCCCAGTTCTTGCCCGGCGCAACCTGCGGGCCGCGGCGCTGCCAGTCGCGGACGCTGCCATCGTTGCAGATGGTGTAGCCGGCGACGTAGTCGAGCGCGTCGGCCTCAGGGACGTGGCGCGCCTCGCGGCCGATGACGACCGTCATCTCGCCCTCGTAGTCGAACTGCACCGAGTCGCTCGGCATGATCATCCGGCCGCCATGCGGCACGAAGGTGCGCGGGTAGCGGCTGAAAATGCTGGGCGAGTCCGGCAGCTCCATGCCCATCTCGCGGATGTGCTCGGCGTAGTTCTGGCCGACGCAGTAGATCTTTTCCGGATCGGGGATCGGCAGCCGCCATTCGATCTCGTCGAGGCCGTGGTCCGGATCGGCGCTGTCCACGATCTGCGCCGCTTCGGCAAGCGCATTGTCGGCCAGCACGTCGCGGAGGGTCTGCTGGCGGCCCGAAAGGCGCCCCGTCAGTTCGACGACGCCACCGTCCACAACCGCGCCGAAGCTTTCATGACCGGCAACCCGGAAGCTCGCGAGCTTCATCTTCTCTCTCCCCTTTTTTATTTTTCGTCTTCGATCCCGTTCGTCAGCGTCCCGATCCGCTCGATGTTGATGCTGATCGACTGGCCCGCCGTCAGCCACTTCGGCGGATCGCTCTCGATCGCGGAACCGCCCGGCGAGCCGGTGGCGATCATGTCGCCCGGCTCCAGCCAGGTGAAGTTCGAGATGTGCGAGATCACGTGCGGGATCTTGAAGATCATCATGTCGCTGCCGCCGTCCTGGCGGACCTCCCCGTCGACCGTCGTGACGATCCGCAGCTTGTCGAGATCGTCGATCTCGTCGCGCGTGACCATCCACGGCCCGATGGAACCCGACCGGTGGAAATTCTTGCCCGGGCAGTTCTGCGCGCCCTTCTTCAGCCAGTCCCGCACGGTGCCCTCGTTGATGATGGTGTAGCCGGCGACGTAGTCGAGCGCGCGGTCTTCCGGGATATGGCGTCCCGACTTGCCGATGATCACGCCGATCTCGCCCTCGTAGTCGAGCTGTTCGGAGGCCTGCGGCCGGTGGATCGGCTCGCCGTGCGGCGCGAAGCTCGAGGCAAAGCGCGGGAAGATGCTCGGCCACTGCATCGGGCCGCCTTCCTCGATCACCTCGTGATAGGCGCGGTAGTTGCGGCCGATGCAGAAGATTTTCTCGGGCGACGTGATCGGGAACATGTAGTCGATGTCGTCCAGCGATACGTCCGGGGCGGCAGTTGAAGCCTGGCGCTCCATCTCGTTGATCGAGAGGCCTGCAATCGCCTGTTTGAGCGACGGATGGTCCAGACGCGCGCTCATGTCGACGATGCCGCCGTCCTTGACGACGCCGTAGGCCTCGCGCCCCGCGTGCCGATAGCTGATCAATTTCATGCGGCGCCTCCCGCCCGGTCGGTTCGTTTTCCTTGCCGGCTTTAATAGGCGTTCCGGCGCGCCCGCGCCACCGCTTCAGCCGCCATTCCGGATTTGTCGCACGCGGCGCAACAGCGCATGCAGATGCCCCTCCGCGATGCCCATCTCGTCGAGATGCGCGACCGTGTTGGCGAGATAGTCGACGTTGGGTCCGCGACGCCCTTCCGCCCGGGCGATTGTGTGCGCGGTGTCCTCGAAACTCCGGCGGCCGGCATAAATGCGGTCGGCGCGGTTTACGACCAGCGTGTAGCCATCGACGGCGCGATCCGGGAGGCGAATTTTCACAGGACGACAGACGTAGATCGGGTCGTTGCTCAGTTCGCGCTTCTCGATTTCGCGGATCGCCACTTTTCGGTCCGCCTCTGCGACGCGCAGGGCCAGCCCCGCGCACGAGCCGCCGCGGTCGAGGCCAAGCGACAGGCCGGGCCGCTCCGGCGTGCCCCGGTAGTTTTCCGATTGAACGCAGAACGACCGGTGCCAGCCGTAAAGCCGCGCGGGCCGTGCCTCGGCGAGCGGGAACGGCGGGTCCCACAGCAGCGAGCCGTAGGCGAAGAACCAGAACCCTCCCGGCGTGCGGATATCCAGGTGCTTGCGCCCCGCGTTCATTCTTTCGGCCGCGATCGGGTGACGAGAAAGACGCCCGCGACCGAAACCGCGAACCCGGCGAGCGCGATCGCGCCCATCGTTTCGCCGTAGGTGATCCAGCCGAGCAGCACCGCGGTGGGCGGAGTCAGGTAGAACAGGCTCGAGACGCGCGACGCCTCGCCGTGGCGCAGCATCAGGTAGTAGAGATTGTTCGCGCCGATGGTGAGCACCACGACGAGCCATATCCACGTGAAGACGATCTCCGGTCCCAAGGCGATGTCGCCGGTCTCCAGCGCCATGGCGATACAGAAATTGCAGAACCCTGCCGCCGCCTGCTGGACGACCACCACGATGCGGAGGTCCGACGTGGCGCAGTACTTCTTCTGGTAGAGCGAGGCGGCGGTGATGAAGATCGGCGTCAGGCCGGAGAAGATGAAGCCCGTCATCGTGCCGACGCCGACGCCGGCGCGCTCGGAGACGACGATCGCGAGGCCCGCGAAGCCGAGGAAGAATCCCGCCCACTGGCGCGGGCTGACCTTCTCGCCCAGCGTTACGCCGACGGCCGCTGCGGTCAGGAGCGGCTGCATGCCCGCGATCAGCGCCGCGACACCCTGGCTGACGCCGCCGCTGAGCGCCATGAACATCGAGCCGAGATAGAGGGTCTGCAGCGTTACGCCCACGACCGCGATGTGGAAAATCTCCCGCGGGCGCGGCCAGCGCACGCGTATCGCCAGGATGTAGAGACCGACGCAGACGACGGCTACCGCGGAACGAACCCAGAGAATCGTAAACGGCTCGGCGTATTCGAGCCCGAACCGCGTGATCGGGAAACCGGACGCCCACATCAGGACGAACAGCAGCGGCGCCGTGCGGAGGAGGAGGCTCTTGTCGCCGATCATGCAGCGCTACTTCCGCGTTACGGCGAGTGCGACGCCGGCCATCGCGAGCGCCATGCCGCCGATCGCCATCCACGACATCACCTCGCCGAATGCCGCCCAGCCCATCAGCGCCGTGGTCGGCGGGCTGAGATAGATCAGGCTGGTCACGCGGGCCGCCGCGCCGCGCTGGATCATCCAGTAATACAGGCAGATCGCGATCACCGAGAGGCCGACCGCCGACCACAGGACGGCGAAGACGAATTCGCCCGTCCAGTCGATCTTCATGGTCTCGGTTGCCATGGCGATGCAGACCATCACGATGCCGGACATCACGTTTTGCATCGCGACGCCCGTGCGCACGTCGAAGGTGCCGCAAAACTTCTTCTGGTAGAGAGTGCCCAGCGTGATCCCGATGAGCGCGAGCACGCAGAGCCCGAGACCCCAAAGCGTCTCCGTCGGCGACGCGACCCGTTCGGCGACGACCAGGGCGAGCCCCGCGAACCCGAGCGCGAGACCGACCCAGTTCCGCGGCGTGACCCGTTCGCCGAGCAATACGCCCGCAAGCGCGCCGGTGAGCAGCGGCTGCAGCCCGACGACGAGTGCCGTGACGCCGGTCGAGACGCCGAGATCGATCCCCGAATAGACGCCCATCAGGTAGACGGTCTGGACGAGGAACCCCGCAACGAGAATGTGAAACGCTTCCGTCCGCGTCGCCGGCCAGGTCGCCTTCAGGAAGAAGCAGGCGGGGACGAGGATCGCGGAGCCGACGACGAAACGGCAGGCCATCAGCGTGAAGGGTTCGGCGTAGGGCAGCCCGTACTTTGCAGCGATGAAGCCGCTCGCCCAGAAAAAGATGAACAGTGCGGCGACAGCGGTAAAAAGCGCCGGGTTCATCGTCTGATCCGGGGCAGGGGCAGGGGCGGGCGGGCTGGTCATCGAGAATTGATCCGGGTGGAAACCGCACAATATCAGGTGTTTCCGGTCCGCGATATCGGCCCGGCTCCGGAGTTATGGTTAAGGCTATCGATTTTGCGACGCGCCGTCTCTATATGAGACCCATGCGACGGATGCGTCTCCAAATATCGCTTTTCGTTCTTGCGCTGATTGCGGCGACCGCGGCCGGGTATGTCGCGTTCTGGTACGGTGCGGCCGGGAAGGTGCGCGAGGAGATCGCCCGCTGGACGGTCGAGCGTCGTGCAGCCGGCTGGCAGGTGCAGCTGGACGACCCTGTGATTAGCGGCTTTCCCTTCCGCATCGACGTGTCGATCGGCACCGCGTCGATCGCGGGTCCGGGCGAGCCGCCGGCATGGGCCTGGACGGCCCCCCGCTTGCACGCGACCGCCAAGCCCTGGCGGCCGGAACACCTGGATCTTTCCGCGCCAGGTCTGCATCTTCTCACCGTCGGCGACGATATTTTTCGCGTGAACGCCGCCAGTGCCGCCGGCGAGTTAAACGCCGACGAAACGGCCGTCCGCGCCGGACGGTTCAGCTTTCAGGGAATCAGCGTTTCGCGCGGCGACGAACCCCCGGTATCGGCCCGGGCGTTCGACATCCGGGTCGGTCCGCTGGCGGATCCGGACAGGCCCGCCGGCAACGCGTCGGGCGCGCAGGCCGCCGAGACGAATTCGTCCGCCGGCATCGGGGTGTCGGCTCATGCGAGCGAGATTACCGTCCCCGAACTCTGGTC
>JAYQUR010000135.1:0-8397 GCA_038148075.1 Alphaproteobacteria bacterium
TCTCGCCTGGGTGACGTGGCTGATGCAGCGGCTCGACCACACCTACCTGATGCGTTCGTCCGAGGCGCCGATGCTCAAGAAGCTGCCGAGCGAGTACATGGCGGAGATGTTCTACACCTGCCAGCCGATGGAGACAGACCATCGCGAGGCGCTGGAGGTTACGCTCAAGATGATCAATGCCAAGGATCAGCTTCTCTACGCGTCGGACTGGCCTCACTGGGATTTCGATGCGCCGAGCGTCATTTGGGATCTGCCGATGCTCGATGACGAGGCGAAGAAGAACATCCTGGGAGAGAACGCGATGCGGCTGTTCGGTCTCGAGCGGCCGCCTGGGAAATAAGCCGACCGGCGTATCAGGCGGAGGGAGGCGTCTCCTTCCGAAGCCTGTTTTCGGCCTGCGCGATCAGGAAGCCCGAGACGAAGATCATCGCGCCGCCGATCCAGACGAATATGTCGAGGCTTTCGCCGAAGATGAAGTAACCGATGATCGCGACCCAGATCAGGCGGACGAAATCGATGGGCATGACGACATTGGTGGGCGCGAGCTTGATCGCCTGCGTCATGCAGAGATGGCCGATCGTTCCGAAGCTGCCCACCATCACCAGGAACACGAGCTGGTTCCACGTCGGCCATTCCCAGACGAAGGCGGCGGGGATCGCCGACAGCGGCGTCATCAGAAGCACCATGTAGAGCGTGATGGTAACGCTGGAATCCGTCCGGCTGAGCGACTTGATGATCATCACCGCGCCGCCCCAGGTCATCGCCGACAGCACCGCGAGGACCGGCCCCAGTCCGATCTCCTCGTAACCGGGCCGCAGGATGACGAGCGTGCCGGCGAAACCCGTCAGAATCGCGGCCCAGCGGCCGGAACCGGTTACCTCCTTGAACAAAAACATTGCGAGGAACGTCGCGAAGATCGGCGCCGCGAAGGACAGCGCGATGACCTCGGCCAGCGGCGTGATCGAGATCGCGTAGAAGAAGGCGATCATCGAGCCGATATTGAGGGATACCCGGCCCACGTGGAGGCCGAAGCGCGTCGTCTTCAGCGGCGTAAGGCCGTAGCGCAGGAAGACGGGAAAGAGCGCTACGAGCCCGAAGAAATTTCGGAAGAAGGCGACTTCGAACGGGTGCAGATCGACGCTGACATGCTTGATCGAGGCATGCATTCCCGAGAAGCTCAGCGTGGCGACGACCATCAGGGCGATGCCGCGCAGGCGGTCGAACCGCGGCTCGGTGAGAAAGGCGCGAAGGGGCAACCGGGCTCAGCCGTACTGGTTGAGCACGTGCCGCTGCAGCGCGTGCTTCAGGATTTCCTCCGGCCCTTCGGTGATCATGAACGAGCGCGCGTCGCGCCACAGCTTTTCGATGGGAAAGTCCGTCGTCAGCCCGACGCCGCCGTGCATCTGCATGCAGCGGTCCGTTGCCTCGAACGCCTTGCGGTCGCCGATATACTTGCACATGTAGCTTTCCCAGCGGATGTCCTCGCCGGCGTCGTACTTGGCGGCGGCCGAATAGACCATCAGGCGGACCATGTGCAGGTCGGCATAGGTGTCGACCAGCATCCATTGGATGGATTGCCGGTCGGCGAGGGGGCGGCCGAAGGTGACGCGCGCCTTGGCATAGGACGCGCCGAGTTCGAGGCAGCGCTCCATCGTGCCGAGGCCGATCGATCCGTGCCTCATGCGACCGGACGTGATCCAGGTCTGGGCCATGCGGAAGCCGTCGCCTTCCTTGCCGACGAGGTTGGTGAGCGGCACGCGCACGTCGTCGAACGCCATTTCGCAGGGCTGGTCGTCCATCATGGTCTGCTGCTTGCGCAGGATCTTCACGCCGGGCGTGTCGGCGTCGACGAGGATGCAGGAAATACCGCCGCGGGTTCCTTTCTCCGGGTCGGTGACGCAGATGACCTGGAAGAAATCGGCCGTATCCGCGCCGGTGATGAAACGCTTCGTGCCGTTGATGACGTACTCGTCGCCGTCCTTCACGGCCGTCGTCTTCATGCCGGCCGGATCGCCGCCCGCATCCGGCTCGGTCTGCGCAAAGCCGGGCTTCAGCTCGCCCCTGATGCACGGCATCAGGTACTTCTCGGTCTGTTCCTCGTTGGCATACTCGGCGAGAAGTGGGCTGACATCCGGGCCGAATATCCATTTCTTGCGCCGCGGGAAGGCAATGGTGCGGCCGGTCTCCTCCCAGACGACGACACGGGCCAGCAGCCCCATGCCGAGCCCGCCGAGCCGTTCGGGAATGTCGATCCCCCAGATGCCAAGCTCTTTCGCGCGCTCCTCCAGCTTTTCGCGGACCGCCGGCACCATCTCGGGGCCGTCGTAGGCTTCCCGCTCGATCGGAATGACCTCGTTGTCGATGAAACGCCGTAGCGTTTCCTTGAGCATGCGCAGCTCTTCGGGAAGCTCGAATTCCATGTTCCGTCCCATATTTCGTTAGCCTGTGAATGATGGCGGATGCGCCGGTCCCTGTCCATCGGATGCCGCGGGTACTATTATCAGATGAACCGAATTCGAACCGATAATTGGAGGGCGTCAAACCATGGGCATGCTGATCGAGGGCAAGTGGATCGACGACGACGAGAAGTACCGCAACCCGACCGGGGGCGCGTTCGTCCGGCCGCAGTCGGTCTGGCGGGACAGCATCACCGCCGACGGCTCGTCCGGCTTCAAGGCGGAGCCGGGCCGCTATCACCTGTTCCTCGCGCCGTCCTGCCCGTGGGCGCATCGTGCGCGTATCGTGATGCGGATCAAGAAGCTCGAGGATGTAATTTCCTACACCATGTCGGACCTGCCGCGGACGCGGAGCTGGGCCTACACGCAGGGCATCGACGAGTTGCAGCCCGGCGACGACGGCGTCCTCGAGCTGCACGAGGTCTATGTCGCGGCCGACCCCAATTACACCGGCCGCGTCACCGTGCCGACCCTGTGGGACCGTCAGAAGAAGACCATCGTCAACAACGAATCCTCCGAGATCATCCGGATGCTCAACACCGAGTTCAACGAGTGGGGCGACGCCTCGATCGATATCTACCCGGAAGCCGTACGCGCCGAGATAGACGGGCTCAACGACCGCATCTACGAGACCATCAATAACGGCGTCTACCGCTGCGGCTTCGCCAAGACGCAGGAAGCCTATGAGGAATATGTCGGCCCGATGTTCGAGACGCTCGACTTCCTCGAGGAACGCCTGTCGAAACAGCGCTATCTCGTCGGCGACACGCCGACCGAGGCCGACTGGCGGCTGTTCGTGACGCTGATCCGGTTCGACTTCGTTTATTTCTCCCACTTCAAGTGCAACATCCGGCGCATCCAGGACTACCCCAACCTGTGGAACTACACGCTGGAGCTCTACCAGATGCCCGGCATCGCCGAGGTCGTCGACATTCCCGGCATCAAAAAGGGCTATTATGGCGGACAGTCCGAGGTAAACCAGACCGGCATCGTGCCCTTGGGCCCGCACATCGACCTGACCGTGCCGCACAATCGCGACAAGCTCGCGAAGGCGGCTTAGGGGTCTGTTCGGAATCGGGAAATCGGGTCGAAGTCTTCCCGGCGCGCGATAGGACGAAACCGAAGCTGTACCGTCGTATTTACGACCACAGCGCCGCGTTCCGCCACGGTCCTGGCACCGTTAGCGTGCCCGCTAACGGCTTCGGCGGGTCGTCCAGCGCCATCGATTGCCATGCGTCGCGCCAGTCGGGCGGCAGCGGATAGGGCGGTCCGATGCCGTCTTCCCGTTCGAACCCGAAGGGGCTGTACCAGGCGGGATCGCCCAGCACGCAGATGCGGGCAACGCCGGTTTCCTGCACGCGGTCGATCCCGGCCCGGATCAACGCCCGGCCGATGCCCTGTTTCCGGAACGCCGGGAAAACGGCGAGCGGCGCGAGAAGGGCGACCTTGTCGGGTGCGCCGTCGATCCCGCAAATGGTGAAGGCGATATGGCCGGCGACGGTTCCGTTGCGGACGGCGACCAGCGAGATGAGGCCGTCGTCGAGTGCGAGCAGGTCGCGGACGAGCGGGATCAGGTCTTCGTCGGGAAAGGCTGCCGCGTAAAGACGCTCGATCGCCGCCAAATCCGCGCCGTGACTGTCGCGGATATCCGGATTTGGCGTCATCCGATGACGCCCTGATACCGCGCCGAGTGATCTCCCTCGTGGTTCGCCATGCCCGGCTTTGTCAGACACCCCCGCGGCGCGATGAAGCTGTCGATGCGCCGCCGCGGGCGTTCGTGCCACTGGATGTTGAAGGCGCACAGCTTCGGGAAGAACTGCAGGTGGCCGTAGGGCAGGTGGTCGTGGATCCACCAGGCGAGGGCGCGCCAGTCGGCACCTTTGTCGTACAGGTCCGCGAACCACGGAATGACGATGCAGGCGGTCGCGCCCATCGCCCCGTCCATGTCGCGTCGGTCCCAGATGTGCCCGACATAGTCCTTCTCGTTCGACGCGCAGTTGAGCTTGTGGCGGTTGCCGAAATCGTTGAGCGCGGCGGAGCGGTAGGCGGAACGGATCGCGATGAGGCCGAACCGCTCGACGAGCGGCTCCAGCAGTTCCTCGCACAGCTTCGTGCCCGCGGCGATTGCGAGGTCGGGATCGTCGGGGATGTTCGGGATGCCGTGGATCGCGGCGATCTCGCTGTAGAGGAAGTCGCGCAGGTAGAAGGATTTCGAGAGGCGGACGCGGCCGAGCTCCTCGAGGCCCTTTACGCTGGCGGGCTTCCTCATCGCGGCCGCGCCGGCCGGTCGAGCGCGACCGCCTTGACCATGGCGTAGACCCGCGTGCCCGGCTCCAGGCCGAGCTCGTCGCGCGACTTCCGTGTGACGCGCGACCAGATCGGCGTGTCGCCGATGCGCACCTCGACGTCGGCCTGCGGGCCGTCGGACGGCGCGACCGTCGCGACCGTGCCCTCGAACACGTTGAGGACGCTGACGTTGGTGGGCGCATCCAGCGCGAGGCTGACGTCGCGGGCGCGCACGCGGATGCGAAGGGTGTCGCCGGCGTGAAGGTCGGGCGCGGTGACGCGGAATATGCCGCCCCCGAAGGAGAGCTCGGCTATGCCGTATTCCGGATCGACGCCAGCGACGGTGACCCCGATGACGCTGCCGGAATCACCGTTTCCGACGGTGCGCACCAGGTCGGGCCGGTTCATGACGTCCTCGACCGGCCCGGCCGCGATCACGCCGCCGTCCCGTAGCAAGACCATTCCGTCGGCGAGCTGGAGAACCTCGTCGACGGCATGGCTGACATAGATCACGGGAAGGTCGATTTCCCGGCACATGCGCTCGATGAAGGGGATGATCTCCCGCTTGCGGGCGGTATCGAGACTGGCGAGCGGCTCGTCCATCAGCAGCATGCGTGGGGCGGACAGCAGGGCGCGGCCGATGGCGACGCGCTGGCACTCGCCGCCGGACAGGGCGCCGGGCCGTCGTTCGAGCAGATGACCGATGCCGAGCGTTTCCACGACGAGGTCGAACGCGACGGTCTCGCCGCCCCGGCGCCGCGCGCCGTAATCGAGGTTGCGGCGGACGTTCATGTGCGGGAACAGGCGGGCGTCCTGGAAGACGTAGCCGATGCGGCGTTCGTGCGGGGCGAGATCGATCCTCGCGGCGCTGTCGAACAGCACGGTCTCGCCGACGGCGATGCGCCCGGCGTCGGGCCGCAACAGGCCGGCGATCATCTGGACAATGCTGGTCTTGCCGGCGCCGGACGGGCCGAACAACGCGGTGACGCCGGGGCCGCAGTCGAACTCGGCCGCGACCGAAAAATCGCCGAGCGCGCGTTTTATGTCGACCTGCAGGCTCATGCGCCGGAAATCCGCGCTCGGACGCGCCGCGCAATGGCCTCGGAAGCGAGCATGGCAGCGAAGGCGATAACGACCGAGACGATCACGAGACGGAGCGCGTCCGCTTCGCGGCCCGGGATCTGGGCGAGGCTGTAGAGCGAGATTGGCAGGGTCGTCGTTTCGCCCGGTATGGCTGAGACGAAGGTGATTGTCGCGCCGAACTCTCCGAGGGCGCGGGCGAAGGCGAGAATGAAACCCGCGACGATGCCGCTGCCAGTCAAGGGCAGGGTGACGGTCAGGAACACGTCCCACGGCCTGGCGCCGAGCGTCCGTGCCGCCTGTTCGAGCCTGGGGTCGACGGCCTCCATCGACAGCCGGATCGCGCGCACCATCAGCGGGAACGCCATGACCGCGGCGGCGACGGCGGCGCCCTGCCAGGTGAAGGCGACGGTGACGCCCACCGTTTCGTAGAGCCAGCCGCCGACCGGTCCGTTCCGGCCCAGAAGCACCAGCAGCAGGTAGCCGACGACGACCGGGGGCACGACCAGCGGCACGTGGATCAGCGCATCGAGCATCGCCTTGCCGGGGAACTCCTTGCGCGCAAGGAGCCACGCAATAGCGATCCCGAATGGCAAGCTGACGGCGACCGCCCAGAACGCGACCTTCAGGCTGAGAAGGATCGCGTCGATCTCCTCGGGCGATAGGGCGAACATCACTCGCCGGCCGTAAAGCCGTGGCGCGCGAAGACCGTTTGGATATCCGGGCCTTGCAGGAAGGCGAGGAACGGAATTGCCGCCTTGCCGGCGCCCTTCGTCTGGGCGGCGACGTATCGGATCGGGTCGTGCAGCGTCGGCGCAAAGGTAACGACGGTACGGACCTGCGAGTTCCGGAAGACGTCGCTGCGGTAGACGATCCCGAGAACCGCTTCCCCGCGTTCGACGAGCGCCAGGGCCTGCCGAACGTCCGGCAAACGGGCCGTCCGCGGTTCCGTTGCGTCCCACAGGCCGAGACTCATGAGCGCCTGGCGCGCGTAGATGCCGGCGGGTACGTGGCGCGGATCGCCCATGGCAAGCCGGTTGCCGTCGGTAAGCGCGGCGTAGCTCCCCGTCGCGGGGTCGATGTCCGCCGTGACGGTGCTGGCCGCCGGGGCGGCGAGAACAAGTGCGTTGCCGAAGACGGTTCGCCGGCTGCCCGCGGCGAGCGCGCCCCTGTCGTCGAGCCAGTCGACCCATTTTTCGTTTGCTGACAGAAAGATGTCCGCCTGTGCACCGGCCGCAATCTGGCGGGCGAGGGCGCCGCTCGAAGCATAGACGACGCGGGCGGCCTTACCGGTTCTCTCCTTCCAGACTGCTGCGACATCTCGGATTGCCGCGGCCGTGCTCGCCGCGGCGAAAACGGTAATGTCCGCTCCGGTTGCCTGTTTGAATGGCAGGGTCACGGTGAGCGCGATGGCGATTGCCAGGGCGGTACGGTATAGGCTCAACGTTATATTTCTCCGTATATAAACGTTATATTTCTCCGTATATAACGGTATAGCGTTATATATCATCGTATATAACGGGTGTGTAGCGGTAACGGCGGGCATGATGTCGCAGAAACGACGACACGCCCCCTTGTCACCCCGGACTTGTTCCGGGGTCCGGAAAGCCGGCGTGTGGAAAGACTGGATCCCGGCACAACTCCGGGATGACAGGAAGTGTTTGGAAAGTGCGATTAGTCGGAAATTACCGGTCGAGGGCAGCCGCCTGCGCGCTCAGGCTGTCGAGCTTTTCCTCGATGAGGCGTTGGTCGAGGTCGCGGGTGATGAACACGATCCGCGAGCGCCTGTCGGCATCGGGCCAAGCGGCTAGCTCGGCGGGGTCGTGGAACATGTGCTGGACGCCGTGAACGGCGATGGGCTTGTCCCGTCCGGAGATGTTCAGGATCCCCTTGATGCGCAGAAGCTTCTCTCCGTGCTGGCCTATCAGGATGCGTACCCAGGCGACGAAGGCTTCCCAGTCGATGGGCTCGTCGCGTGTCACGCAGAAGGCCGAGATCGAGGCGTCGTGGCGGTTCACGTCGTGTTGGTGGTGATGGCCATGCCCATGTTCATGTTCATGGTCGTGCCCATGCCCATGGTCGTGCCCATGCCCATGTCCATCGTTGGCATAGGCCTCGTCCCGCAGCCAGCGCTGCACGTCGACGGTCTTGGTCTTGGGGTCGTAGAGCCCGGTATCGAACAGCAGCGCAGGATCGATCTTGCCCATGACGGCCTTTTCGATGGGGGCCGCCGGGTTGAGCACCCGCAGGCGCGCCTCGAGCGCGGCCAGGGCGTCGGGCTCCGCGAGATCGGACTTGGTGATGACGATCCGGTCGGCAACGGCGGCCTGTTTCACGGATTCCTCGTGCCGGTCGAGCTGGCCCATGCCGTTAACCGCATCGACCGTGGTGACGATGCCGTCGAGCGCGAACCGGTCGGAGACGACGGGCCCGGTCATCAGCGTATGGATGATCGGAGCGGGGTCTGCGAGGCCCGTCGTCTCGATCAACACACGGTGAAAGGACGGCACCATCTCCTTCATGCGCTTCACGAACAGGTCGGACAGCGCATTCACCAGATCGCCCTGTACCGTAC
>JAYQUR010000136.1:0-8352 GCA_038148075.1 Alphaproteobacteria bacterium
CGGCATCGGAAGCCGGCGTCTTAAGCAGTTCAATCCGGTGGGCGTCGCGCAGAAGAACGTCGCGCATCATTACGACCTGTCGGACGAACTGTACGATCTGTTCCTCGACCGGGACCGCCAGTATTCCTGTGCGTACTTCGCGTCTCCGGACGACGACATCGAAACCGCGCAGGAGAACAAGAAGCGCCACCTCGCATCGAAGCTCCTGCTCGACCGCGACGGTCTGAACGTGCTCGACATAGGCTCCGGCTGGGGCGGGCTCGGCATGTACATCGCGGACGTCGCCGATGCGGACGTGACAGGCGTGACCCTGTCGACCGAACAGCATCGCGTATCGAACGAACGCGCGAGAACCGCCGGGCTCGACAGGCGCGTCCGTTTCCACCTTCGCGACTATCGCGAACTGCCTGACAGGTTCGACCGCATTGTCTCGGTCGGCATGTTCGAACATGTCGGCAAGCGGAACTACACCGAGTTCTTCTCCAAGCTGCACGGCCTACTGACCGATGACGGCGTCGCCGTCATTCACTCGATCGGGCGTCTCGACTCGCCGGCGCCGATAAATCCGTTTATCCGCAAGTACATCTTTCCCGGCGCCGACGTTCCGGCGCTGTCGGAGATCCTGCCGATCATCGAGAACTCGGGCCTCGTCTGTACCGACATCGAAATTCTCCGCATTCATTACGCCGAGACCTTGAGGCACTGGCGCGAGACGTTCAACGCGCGCCGCGAGGAAGTCGACAGGATCTACGACGAACGCTTCTGCCGGATGTGGGAGCTCTATCTCGTCATCTGCGAAATGGGCTTCCGCTACGAGAACCTGATGGTGTTCCAGATCCAGCTTTCGAAGTCGCTGGAAACAGTGCCGCTGACGCGCGACTACATGTTCGACTGGGAACGGGCGCAGGCCGAAAAGGAAAAAGGCGAGAACCGCGAACGCGCCGCCTGATTATCGCCGAACCGTTCAGCCGTACCGATTCGGCACAAGGGTCGAATCGCGCGAAATTGGCGGGTTGTCCCCACAAATCCGCTTTTGTCCACGCGTTCCACATGGCGCGCGTTCCGTGCGAAAATAGTCCACCGGATAATTTCACCCGCGGCCGCTGCGCCTGCCCGACGGCGGGGCGATTCGCGATAGTGTCCGCTTCGCAGCGCGGAGGGAAATGCGGACGTGGCAACGACGCTCAGAGAACACGAAGAAGACAGGCCCGGATACCGGCAGCCGCCGAACAATGTCGAGGCCGAGATGGGCCTCCTCGGCGCAATCCTCGAAAACAACCGCTCCTATGAGCGGATTTCGGAGTTTCTGCGGCCCGAACATTTCTTCGACCCTCTGCACGCGCGCATTTTCGAGGCCTGCGGCAAGCTGATCGAGCGCGGCCAGCAGGCCAACCCCACGACGTTGAAGCACGTCTTCGATACCGAGGAGTTCGAGGAGATCGGCGGGCACCGCTATCTTGCGGAACTGGTCGGCGCGACCTTCGCCATCATCAACACCGAAGATTACGGCCGGCTGATCTACGACCTGTTCCTGCGCCGCCAGCTCATCGAGCTCGGCACGGACGTCGTCAACCAGGCCTACTCGCACGATCCCGACGAAAGCGCGAACCGCCAGATCGAGGAAGCCGAGCAGTATCTATACGATCTCGCGACATCGGGCGATTACGAGGGCGGCTTCCGCAGCTTCGCGGAATCGATCAAGGGCGCCGTCGACATGGCGGCGATCGCGTTCAACCGCGACGGCGCGCTCGGCGGGGTGCCGACGCAATTCCGGCATCTCGATCTTCTGCTCGGCGGCTTGCACAAGTCCGACCTGATCATCCTCGCGGGACGTCCGGCGATGGGCAAGACGGCGCTTGCCACCAACATCGCGTTCAACGTCGCCAGCACGACCGATACCGTCGAAGACGAAAACGGCAATATCGTCCCCATCGACGACCCGGTGGTGGGCTTCTTCTCGCTCGAAATGTCGGCGGAGCAGCTCGCAACGCGTATCCTTGCGGAAGGGGCGCAGATTCCGTCCAACAAGATCCGTCAGGGCGAACTGAACCAGGCCGAGTTCGACCGGCTTGTCCAGACCAGCCAGCGTCTCCAGAAGGCGCCGCTCTATATCGACGACACCCCTGCCCTCACCGTTTCCGCGTTGCGGACCCGGGCGCGCCGGCTGAAACGCCAGCACGGTCTGGGTCTCATCGTGGTCGACTATTTGCAGCTCGTGCAGGGCAGCCACGGCGGGCGCGAAATGAACCGCGTGCAGGAACTCTCGGAGATCACCCGCGGGCTGAAGACGCTTGCGAAGGAACTCAACGTCCCGGTCATCGCATTGTCGCAGCTCAGCCGAGCCGTCGAGCAGCGCGAGGACAAGCGGCCCCAACTCGCGGACCTGCGTGAATCCGGCTCGATCGAGCAGGACGCGGACGTCGTCATGTTCATCTATCGCGACGAGTACTATCTGCAGCGCGAGCAACCGTCGCGGCGGTCCGACGAATCCATGGAGAAGCTCAACGAGCGCACCATGATCTGGGAAGAAGCCATGGGCCAGGTTCGCAACCGCGCCGAAGTGATCATCGCCAAGCAGCGCCACGGGCCGACCGGCAAGGTCGACCTGCGCTTTTATCCGGAAGCCACAAAATTCGACAACCTCGAGGACGAGGACGATTACGGCGGGTACGGCGGTCCGCCCTCGCCGCCGCCGCCGCCGTCCGGCGGAGACGTACCGTTCTGACGAGCGGACACCCATTAACGGCGGGCGCCGTCCTGTCCGTCGATCTGGACGCGATCGCCGACAACTGGCGGAACCTGAAGGGCCGGCTCGCCTCCGGAGAGTGCGGCGCGGTCGTAAAGGCCGATGGCTACGGCCTGGGCGCGACGCAGGTTTCCGCGGCGCTGTTCGGCGCCGGGTGCCGTCGTTTTTTCGTCGCCACCGTCGACGAGGGAATCCGGCTCCGCGAGACGCTCGCCGCCGACGCGACGATCTACGTCCTCGACGGGCTGATGGGCGGCGGCACAGCGGACCTCTTCGATCGCCACGCACTGGTGCCGGTCCTCAATTCGCCGGACGATATCGGCCTGTGGGGCGCACATGCCCGCGCGAACGGCGGCCGGCCGGCGATCCTGGCGCTGGATACGGGCATGTCGCGGCTCGGTCTCTCCCGACGGGAAGCCGAAACGCTAGCGCAGAACCCCGGCTCGCTCGACGGTATCGGACTGGAATACGTGATGAGCCATCTCGCATGCGCCGAGGAAGCCGGCAATCCGATGAACGATCGGCAGCGCCGGGCGTTCAACGAAATCCGCGCCCGGTTGCCCCGGGCAAGGGCGTCCCTCGCCAATTCGGGCGGGATCTTTCTGGGGGCCGGTTTCCACTACGATCTCGTCCGCCCCGGCGCCGCCCTCTACGGCGTTTCCCGCTCAACCGGCGCGCCGGAGCAGATGAAGCAACCGGTTGTTTTAAAAGCCAAAATCCTTCAAGTCCGTTTCGTTGACACCGAATCGACCGTTGGCTACGGTGCGACGCGCAAGGTGGCCCCGGGGACCCGCCTCGCCACCGTCGCCGCCGGATATGCCGACGGATATCTCAGGTCCCTCGGCAACCGCGGACACGGCTATATCGGCGACGTCCGTGTGCCGGTAGCGGGTCGGGTGTCTATGGACCTCATCGTATTCGACATTACGGACGTGCCGGACGGCAAGACGGGCCCGGGCGACGATATCGTGCTCATCGATCACCGCCAGACGGTCGACGACGTCGCCGAGGAGGCCGGAACGATCGGATACGAGATACTGACGTCGCTGGGCAACCGTTACGCCCGGCACTATTCGGGGGCTGCCGCATGAATTTCGTCGCCGGGATCGGCCATGTTTTCCTCAACTTTCTCACGACGACCGGCAAGCTCGCGATCTTCACGGGCATCAGCGTCAGCCACATCGTGCGCCCTCCCTTCTATCCGCGGCTGCTGCTGCGGCAAGTCATCGAGATCGGCTACTACTCGCTCCCTGTCGTCGGGCTGACCGCGGTCTTTACCGGCATGGTCCTCGCGCTGCAGAGCTATACCGGATTCGCGCGCTTCAACGCGGAAAGCGCGGTCGCGACCGTCGTCGTCCTGTCGGTAACGCGCGAACTCGCGCCGGTTCTCGCCGGGCTCATGGTGGCGGGCCGCATCGGCGCCGCGATGGCGGCCGAAATCGGGACCATGCGCGTGACGGAACAGATCGACGCGCTGTCGACGCTGTCGACGAACCCCTACAAGTACCTCGTCGCGCCGCGCCTGCTGGCGGGGCTGATCATGCTGCCCTGCTGCGTCTTCGTCGCCGATATCATCGGCGTTTTCGGCGGATATCTGATTTCGGTCCACAAGCTGGGCTTCAACCCCGCAGTCTACATCAAGAACACGTGGCAGTTCCTCGAGACCATGGACGTCGTGTCCGGCCTCGTGAAGGCCGGCGTGTTCGGTTTCATCATTGCGCTCATGGGGTGTTACCACGGCTACAACTCCCGCGGCGGTGCGCAAGGCGTGGGCGCCGCAACGACGAACGCCGTCGTATCCGCCTCGATCCTCATCCTCGGCAGCAACTACCTGATCACCGAGGCGTTTTTCGCCCAATGACGGACCGGCCGGCAAAGATCGCCATCCGCGGGCTCCAGAAGTCGTTCGGGCCCAAGCACGTCCTGCGCGGACTCGACCTCGATGCGCCGGAAGGCGAAAGCCTCGTCGTCATCGGCGGCTCGGGCACCGGCAAATCCGTCCTCATCAAATGCATCGTCGGCATCCTGCAGGCCGACGGCGGATCGATCCGCATCGACGGCCAGGAAGTCGTCGGCGCAACGGCGAGCGAACGCGATCGCGTCAACCGCAAGATCGGCATGCTGTTCCAGGGCGCGGCGCTGTTCGACTCGCTGCCGCTCTGGGAGAACGTCGCCTTCGGCCTGATGTCCGCACACGGCGTCGGGCGCGGCGAAGCCCGCGAAATCGCAATCGACCGGCTCGCCCAGGTCGGCATGGAAGCGGATAGCGCCGACCGTTATCCCGCCGAAATCTCAGCCGGCGCACAGAAGCGGGTCGGCCTCGCGCGCGCCATCGCAACGGAGCCCGAGATCCTGTTCTTCGACGAACCGACCACGGGCATCGATCCCATCATGGGCGACGTCATCGACCGCCTTATCGTAGATTGCGTGAAGCAACTCGGCGCGACGGCGCTGACTATCACCCACGACATGGAGAGCGCGCGGCGGGTCGGCGACCGCATCGCGATGATCTACGAGGGCAAGACGGTCTGGGTCGGCCCCGTCGGCGAGGTCGAAGACAGCGGCAACGAAATAGTCGACCAGTTCATCTATGGCCGCATCGAGGGGCCCATGAAGGTGCAGGACGGCCAGGCGCAACCGGCGCGTCGCGCGACCGGCGCGGTGGCCTGAATGGCGAAGGCAACGGCCAGTTTCATCTGCCAGAGCTGTGGCGCAAGCTATCGCAAGTGGCAGGGACAATGCGATTCCTGCGGCGAATGGAACGCGGTCGCCGAAGAGGCGCGGGCGGATTCCACGCCAAAGGGGCTCGGATCCGCCAAGGGGCGCAACATCGATTTCGTCCGGCTCGACGGCGAATCCAAGAATGCGCCGCGGCTGACTACCGGCATCGAGGAATTCGACCGCGTGACCGGCGGTGGGCTGGTGCCTGGCTCGGCAATTCTCGTCGGCGGCGACCCGGGTATCGGTAAATCGACCATATTGCTGCAGGTCGCGGGCGCCGTCTCCGGCGGCTCCGAGTGCGCCTATATCTCGGGCGAGGAAGCCATCGACCAGGTTCGGATGCGTGCCTCCCGGCTCGGCCTGTCGAACGCGCAAGTACGGCTTGCGGCGGCGACCAGCGTCCGCGATATCGTGGCGACGCTCGACGTCGCGTCGCCGCCGAGGCTCGTGGTCATCGATTCGATCCAGACGATGTTCCTCGACAATCTCGAATCCGCGCCCGGCACCGTCTCGCAGGTCCGCGCGAGCGCGGATACGCTTATTCGTCTCGCCAAACGCCGCGGCTTCAGCCTCATCCTCGTCGGCCATGTCACCAAGGAGGGGACGATCGCCGGTCCGCGCGTGCTCGAACACATGGTGGATACGGTGCTCTATTTCGAGGGCGAGCGAGGGCATCAGTTCCGTCTGCTGCGCGCCATCAAGAACCGGTTCGGGCCGACCGACGAGATCGGCGTTTTCGAGATGACCGAGGGCGGTCTTATGCAGGTCGAGAACCCGTCCGCGCTGTTCCTCGCCGAACGCCGCGACGACGTCTCGGGCGCCGCCGTTTTCGCCGGGATCGAGGGAACGCGCCCGGTTCTCGTCGAAATTCAGGCCCTCGTCGCGCCGTCCGCGCTGGGAACGCCCCGCCGCGCCGTGATCGGATGGGACTCCGGAAGGCTCGCCATGGTCCTTGCCGTACTCGAGGCCAGGTGCGGTATATCCCTGGCCGGACGCGACGTTTATCTGAACGTCGCCGGCGGGCTCCGGATCTCCGAACCGGCGGCGGACCTCGCCGTCGCCGCCGCACTCGTCTCCGCCGCGCTCGACCAGCCGGTTTCGCCCGATACCGTCGTTTTCGGCGAGATCGGCCTGTCCGGCGAAGTGCGCTCCGTGAGCCAGGCGGATTTGCGACTCAAAGAGGCCAGGAAGCTCGGTTTCGAAGGTGCATGGGCGCCGCCGCGCCGGGCGGGCGGCCACAAAAAAGACATCGCCGATTCGTCAAAGTTGCGCATTTCGGAGATGCGCAAACTGCAGGACATGGTAGGACTATTCGATCTGTCGGGCGGCGGCGTTCGCCCGGTTTCCGAGGCGGCCCAATGAGTATTGCGGATATCGTCGTCGCCGTGGTGGTGCTGTTGAGCGGCCTGATCGCGTTCCGCCTCGGCCTTATGCGCGTCATCTTCGGGCTTGCCGCCTGGGTCGGTGCCTCCTTTGCGACGATTTACGGTTTTTCCTACGCTCGCCCCTATGCGCGCGAGTGGATCGGCAACGAACTGTTCGCCGATATCGCCGCCGGCGCGGGCATATTCGTCGTCAGCATGATCGTCCTCACCTTTCTGAGCCACACGCTCGCGGGCGGCGTCAGAGACAGCGGCTTCGGCATGCTCGACAGAACCCTGGGGCTTGTCGCCGGGCTTGCGATCGGTGCCGTCGTCATCAGCGGCGCCTATATCTTCTCGCAGCAGTTCTTCGAGATGGACGACAACTCCGAGTTCTTCAGGAACGCAAAGACGTTGCCGCTCGTCCGGCGCGGCGCGACGACACTGATATCGCTTGCCCCCGGGGAATGGGGTTTGACCGTCACCCAACCGGCCCCGACCGACCGGGACGGAACGTTCCGCAACCTTCTGTCGCCACGCCCGGAAGCCGGTGGCATCGATCGCAAATCGGGCTATAACAAGGACGAACGGCAGGAGATGGACCGGTTGATCCGGAGCCATCAGTAAGGACCGAAACCACGTGCCGATATCCACCAACCCCTTCGACGACGACAAGCTGCGCGAAGAGTGCGGAATCTTCGGCGTCTTCGGCCATATCGACGCCGCGGCGCTCACCGCGCTCGGCCTGCATGCGCTCCAACACCGCGGGCAGGAAGCGGCGGGCATCGTCACCTACCAGGACGGACAGTTCTTCAGCCACCGCGCGGCGGGCCACGTCGGGGACAATTTCAGCGAAGAATCGGTCATCGACCGCCTCCCCGGCCGTTCTGCCATCGGCCACAACCGCTATTCGACGACCGGCGACACCATCGTCCGCAACATCCAGCCGCTTTTTGCGGATTTCGCGTCGGGCGGTTTCGCCATCGGCCACAACGGCAACCTGACCAACGCAGTCGCACTACGGCGAGAGCTGGTGGGGCGCGGCTGTCTTTTCCAGTCCACGACCGACACCGAGGTGATCATCCATCTGATCGCCACAAGTCAATTCGACACGGTCGTCGACCGCATCGTGTCGGCGCTCCAGCAGGTCGAAGGCGCGTATTCCATCGTGGCGCTCCACAACGATACGCTGATCGGCGTTCGCGACCCCTACGGCGTCCGCCCGCTCGTTCTCGGACGGTTCGAAGACAGCC
Source organism: Alphaproteobacteria bacterium (assembly GCA_038148075.1). Classification (GTDB taxonomy): domain Bacteria; phylum Pseudomonadota; class Alphaproteobacteria; order MPNO01; family UBA830; genus JAYQUR01. The sequence goes on from JAYQUR010000136.1 coordinate 8,082, forward strand.
ACATTCTCGCCTCGGAAACCTGCGCCCTGGACATCATCGGCGCGGAGTACATTCGCGACATCGAGCCCGGCGAGATGGTCCTGATCGACGAGGACGGCATTCAGTCGATGCGGCCGTTCCCGGCCAAACCGCACCGGTTATGCATCTTCGAGTACATCTACTTCGCTCGCCCCGACAGCTCGATCGAGGGACGCAATGTCTACGACGCCCGAAAGCGTATCGGCCAGGAGCTGGCGGCGGAAACCCACGTCGACGCCGACGTGGTTATTCC
>JAYQUR010000137.1:0-8343 GCA_038148075.1 Alphaproteobacteria bacterium
CGACTGCCCTGCTCGGCGCGAGGTTTCTCAAGACCGACAATTCGCAGGCCGTTACGCTTCACATGCACGTCTCGGCCAGCGCCATGTTCATCCTCATCAGCCTGGCGATCGGCGAGATATCGCTTCCGCAGAGTACGCCGGGCTGGATCGGCTTCGCAGCCGTCCCGTTCTTCTATACGCTTGCGGTCACCGCCTTTTTCGGGGGCATCCCCTATATCGGCGCGGTTCGCGCATCGCTGGTCATGAACCTCGAACCCATTGCCAGCATCGCCCTCGGTTTCATCGTTCTGCACCAGGTGCTGACGCTCCGGCAACTGGCCGGCGCCTCGATCGTCATCCTGGCGGTTTCCGCGACCAAGTGGATAGGCGGTCGGTCCGGTCGCCGGAAAGCTTCGCAAAATACGGACTAATATTTACGAATAATTCGGATTCTTTCCGGATATTTCGGTTTGGCACATTTGCCGCCGGAATCCACCGCAAAGAAGCAGCCTATTCGAATGTCCCCCTTCCGCAGCATGTCTATCTCTAAGCGCCTCTACCTCCTGAACGGCGTCGCCGCCATCGGTCTCGTCGTGCTGAGCGCAATCACGATATTCCAGACCGCGATCGATCTCCGCGAGCAGAAGGATATCCAGCTTCGACTCCTGACGGAGAATGCCATTTCGGTTATCGCCAGGTTTCACAAGAAGGCCCGGGACGGCGCCATCACCGAGCAGGAAGCCATGGAGGGCGCGAAAAACGCCATCGGAGCAATGCGATACGACGGAAAGGAATATTTCTGGATCAACGACATGTCCGCCGTCGTCGTCATGCATCCGATCAAGCCGCAGCTCAACGGCAAGGACATGTCGAAATTCACGGATCCCGAAGGCAAGGCTCTTTTTTCCGAGTTCGTGAAGACGGTCAGGGAGAACAAGGCGGGTTATGTAGGGTACATGTGGCCGAAACCCGGCAGCGAAAAGCCCGTGCACAAGCAATCCTATGTGGCGGGCTTCGCCCCGTGGGGATGGGTCGTCGGCACCGGTGTCTATGACGACGAGGTAGAGAACGCCATCGTGGATCGCGCGATCGTCGCCATCGTCATTCAGCTCGTCCTCCAGGTTGCCCTGTTCCTGATTTCGATGACGATCACCCGCAGCATCCGCACGCCGGTGCAGAACCTCGTTCGGGCGATGTCGGACCTTGCCGACGGCGATACGGACGTCGAAATTCCCGCATTGGACCGCCGGGACGAAGTCGGCGAAATATCGCGCGCGGTGGAGGTTTTCAAGGAAAAGTCCATCGAGAGCAAACGGCTGGCGGAAGAAGCGTCCCAGAACGAAAAGATGCAGCAGGAACTCCGGGAAAAGGCTCGGGAACAACGGCTCGAAGCGGAGAAAAAGCGGGCCGAGGAACAGGCGGCGCAGGCCGAGGAAACCGCGAAGCGCGCCGGCTACATCACCGACCTGTCCCGGGAATTCGATGCCAGGGTCTCCGAAATTCTCGGGGTATTCAACGACGCCGCATCGAAAATGCAGACATCGGCGGAAACCATGTCGCGTACTGCGGAACAGTCCAGCAACCAGACGGCCGCCGTCGCCGCAGCTTCTGAAGAAGCTACGGCCAATGTCCAGACGGTCGCCGCTGCCGCCGAAGAACTCTCCTCGTCGATTTCGGAGATATCCCGCCAGGTAAACGAAAGCTCGAAAATCGCGAGCGATGCGGTCGCCGGGGCCGAACGGACCAACGAGGAAGTCCGCACCCTTGCCAACGCCGCGGAGAAAATCGGCGAGGTCGTCAGCCTGATCAACGATATCGCCAGTCAGACGAACCTGCTGGCGCTCAACGCCACCATCGAAGCGGCGCGCGCCGGCGAGGCCGGCAAGGGTTTCGCGGTCGTCGCGACCGAGGTCAAGTCTCTCGCCGACCAGACCGCAAAAGCAACGGAAGAGATCGCGTCGCAGATTTCGGAAATACAGGCAGCTACCGAAAGCGCGGTAAACGCGATCGGAGGGATCGGTCAGACGATCGACCAGGTAAACGTAATCGCGACCTCGATTTCGGAAGCGGTCAAGGAACAGGGCGCATCGACGAACGAGATCGCCCAGAGCGTCCAGCAGGCGGCTTCGGGAACGCAGGGGTGTCCTCGAACATCGCCAGCGTTACCGAAGCGGCGGCGGAAACCGGTTCCGCGGCGCAGGAAGTTCTCGGTTCAGCGAAACAACTCGGCGAGCAGGCGGAAGTCCTGCGCTTCGCCGTCGACGAATTTCTCGAAAAGGTCCGGGCGGCATAGTCCGCTCGGTTGTTCCGTAATCCCTATAAGGGGGGAAGTGAAATGGCAGTCTCTATTCTACCCCGCACGATCACGAAACTTACGAAAACACGCTTCGGAATTGGCAGCAAACTTACCGGTCTCGTCGTCGGCGCCGCTGCGCTCTCGTCGATGTTCGTCGGCGGCGCAGGTTACTTCACTGCGAGCGAAGAACTGAAAAACGACGCAACAACGCGTATCCAGGCCCTGTCGCTCGCGCGCAAGTCCTCGCTGGAGATGTATCTCAACTCCATCCGCGAAGATCTGCTGACCGTCGCGTCGAACCCGACGGCACGGCGTGCGGCCATTCAGTTCGCGACCGCCTGGGAGGGATTGGGCAACAAGCAGCAGGAACGTCTCCAGAAGGCGTACATCACTGACAATCCGAACCCGACGGGCAAGAAAGAAGAACTGACCGATGCAAAGGACGGCAGCTGGTACAGCGGAATCCACAGCCAGTTCCACCCCTGGTTCAGGCAGTTCCTGCGGGCCCGCGAGTACTACGACATCTTCATCTTCGACACGAAGGGGAACCTGGTCTACACGGTCTTCAAGGAGCTCGATTACGCGACGAACCTGCTGGAAGGGAAATACAAGGACAGCGACCTCGGCAATGCATATCGCGCGGCTCTGGAAGCAGAACCCGGTACCGTTCGTTTCTTCGATTTCAAACCCTACGCTCCGAGCAATGGCGCTCCGGCAAGCTTCATCTCGACGCCCATCGCCGATGATTCCGGCAAGGTTCTGGGAGTTCTTGCCTTCCAGATGCCGATCAGCCGGATCAATGCGGTGATGTCCGAAACGGCCGGTCTCGGCGAGACCGGCGAATCCGTCATCGTCGGCGCCGACCGTCTCGCCCGCAACGATACGACGCTCGTCAAGGATTTGATCCTGAAGCGAAAGTTCGACGCCCCGGCGCTGGACCGCGCGCTAAAGGGCGAAGTAGCCGTCGACACCGTCGTCAAACCGGGTCAGGCGGAGAAAACTGCCGCCTTCGTTCCGTTCCAGTTCGAAGGCGCGAATTTCGCGATCGTCACCCAAATGGATACCGCCGAAATGCTCGCCGGCGCGGACCGCCTGGCGGAACGGGCATTGATCGTCTCTCTTGTCGGAATCCTTCTGGTCGCGACCGGCGGTTTGTTTGTTGCGCGGACGCTGGTCGGGCCCATCAGGGCAATGACGGACGCGATGACCAAGCTGGCCGACGGCGAAAAGGACACCGAAGTTCCTGCAAAGGGCCGGCACGACGAGATCGGCGACATGGCAAAGGCCGTGGAATCGTTCAAGCTCGCCGCGATCGAGGCGGAAGCCGCCCAGCAGAAGCAGGCCGAGATGGAACGGCAGCAGGCAGCCGAACGGGAAAAAGCCGCGGAAGAGAAAGCCAGAGCGGACCAGGAAGCCGCCGAAAAAACCGCACAGGACGCCAAGATCGCCGAAGAGCAGGCGAAGACGCTCGCCGCGCTGACGAGCGAGTTCGAGGAGACCGTGTCCGAAGTGCTTTCGACTTTCGACCGGGCATCGTCCGAACTGAAGGAATCCGCGACGACGATGTCCACCACGGCCGAACGGACGAGCGAACAGTCCACCGCAGTGGCAGCCGCGACGGAAGAAGCGTCCGCCAACGTGCAGACGGTCGCGAGTGCTGCGGAGGAACTCACGGCGTCCATCGGCGAAATTTCGCGCCAGATCACCGAAAGCGCGGATATCGCCCGAGCCGGCGTTGCCGACGCGGAAACCGCGAACCAGCGTGTCCAGGGTCTCGCCTCGGCAGCGAACAAGATCGGCGAGGTCATCGGCCTGATCACCGATATCGCAAGTCAGATCAATCTGCTGGCGCTTAACGCCACGATCGAAGCGGCCCGCGCCAGGGACGCCGGCAAGGGATTCGCCGTGGTCGCGACCGAAGTTAAATCGCTGGCCGATCAGACCGCCAAGGCCACCGAGGAGATATCGCAGCAGATCACGGAAATCCAGGCCGCGACGAACTCCGCAGTCGAATCGATCGGCGGTATCGGCGAAACCATCGGGCGGATCGACAACATCGCCTCCTCCATTGCCGCCGCGATGGAAGAACAAAGCGCCTCGACCCAAGAAATCGCCACGAGCGTGCAGAGCGCCGCCGCCGGCACCCAGGAGGTTTCCAGCAATATCACGATGGTATCGGAAGCCGCCGAACAGACAGGCGCAGCCGTAAATCGGGTCATGACTTCTTCCGACGAACTATCCAAGCAGGCGGAGATCCTCCGCGGCGCCGTCGACCGCTATATCGAAAGAGTCGCGGCCGCCTGATCCCGCACCGTTTTCGACGTCAAAGGGCGGCCCCACGGCCGCCCTTTTTCGCACCCCTGTTGCGTCATCGGCGGCGGCATCGCAAACTCGCCCGATACGAACAGGGAGAGGAAGATGTCGAAGCAGATCGAACACATTCACTGGCCGGACGCGCCGGATATGTGGATGCCGTACGCCCCGGCGATAAAGGTCACAGGCGGCACGCACGTCCATCTGGCGGGCGTCACCGCTGCACCGGTATACCACCACCATCCCCACCGTCCCGAAGAGTTCGATTCCATGCCGGGCGACATGGGCGGTCAGACCCGTGCCGCCCTCGAGAACCTGAAAAAGGGCCTCGATGCGGTGGGCGCATCGTTCGACGATATCGTGACGGCTTCGCGATACGTTACCGACCTGTCCGATCAGGATTCGATGAACGCGGTTTGGGCGGAATATTTCAAGGATGCCAAGCCCGCGACCACGACGGTGCAGGTCGTCCAGCTGGCGACGGACCCCAGGTGCCTGATCGAAATCAACGCGATCGCGGTGATCTGATGAGCGGAAAGAACGACCGGCAGGCATTCGACAGCGAGGTATTCGAGTACTGGATCCCGCGGCTGGTGGCGGACGGCGTCGACGCCAACGATGCCCAGACGGTGCGGCCGAAGGTAACGTGTTGGGACGACTGGCCGGGCGCATGGGGCGAAGCCGCGGAAGCGCATCTCGCACTCGCGCAGGCCCGCCTCGCGGAAGGCAGTGCCGTCACCGCGGGCGAAGCCTTCGTTCGCGCCAGCCTCTGCTTTCACGTGGGCCAGGTCGTGGCCTTTCACATGCCCGACACCAAGCGCGAACTCCAACGCCGCAAGGAAGCGGCCTTCAGGGAGGCGGCGCCGCTGCTCCTGCCGCCGGCCGAGCGCCTCGAGATCGATTGCGCCGGAACGGCCCTGCCCGGTTACCTTCGCCTCCCGGCAACCGGGACAGCCCCATTTGCGTGCGTCGTTCTCGTACCGGGCCTCGACTCAACGAAAGAGGATTTCATCAGTCTTTCCGAGATGTGCGCGCGGCGCGGGCTTGCGTCGTTTGCCTTCGACGGCCCCGGCCAGGGTGAAGTTCGCCAGCACGCACCGCTTGCCGAAGGGTACGAAGCGTGCATCGCTTCGGTGTTCGGGGCCGTCGCGGCCCGGCCCGAGATAGACGCGACCCGTATCGGTCTACTGGGGCGAAGTCTCGGCGGATACTACATCCTTCGCGCTGCTGCGGCGGAGCCGAAGATCGCCGCCCTTGCCGTCTTCGGCGGGTCGTACGACCTCGGCGACTGGGAGAATATGCCGCGCACGATCCTCGACGGTTTCAAATGGGCGACCGGATCGGGCACGGAAAGCGAAGCACGGGAGAAGATGGGTCCCGCGACGCTGGACGATTGCATCGCCGATGTCGCCTGCCCCACCATTGTCGTCCACGGAAAGCGCGACGCCATATTCCACTACACGCAGGCGGAACGGATCGCCGCCGCGCTCGGCGACAAGGCCGAACTCCATATCGAAGAAAACGGAGTCCACTGCTGCCACAATTTCGGGTTCCGGTACCGTACGTTGATGATCGACTGGATGGCCCGCAAGCTCGCCGGTTGAAAGAAAGGACACGAGGATGTACCTCCCGCCTCGCGGCAAGCCCGACTTCCCGCCCGCTCCCGCGCCTGACGCCGGCAGCAACTTCGTTCTCGACAAGAGCCTAAGGGAATGGCTGGCGACCAACGAGGACGTGCTGACGGTGATCCGCAAACCCGTGAAGATCGAGCATATCGGGGCGATTTCCGCGCAAAGCGAGGGACCGATCCTGTTCGAAAACATCGAGGGCAAGCCGGGCTTTCGCGTCGTAGATATCCTGGTGAAGCATCGTAATCTGCAGGCCCGTGCGCTCGGCGTCGCGGAAGAGGATTTCCTTCCTACCCTCGCCTACCGACTTCGCCAGCCGCCAAGGGGTGTCGTGAACGTACGGACCGGTCCGGTTCGCGAGGTCATTCTCACAGGCGACGATGTCGATGTGCGTCGACTCCCCATCTGCTATCAATCCGACGCCGATCCGCACCCGATGATGACCTGCTTGAACTGGGTGAAGGATCCGCTGACCGGCAACTACAATGTCATGAACGCATTGACGACATTGACCGGTCCGAACACGGGCTTCAGCCTGTTCATTTCCCGCGACACTGCGGCAATCTTCGAACGCTACAAGGAAATGGGTGTGACGGAGGTGCCGGTCGCCTATGTCGCCGGCGTGCCGCCGGCCTACGAAATCATGGGAAACTATGCCGGGCTTCACATGGACTCGTGGGGCGAAACCGACATGTTCGGCACCATCATGGATCAGGACGTTGAGTTCGTGCCCTGCGAGACGATCGACCTGACCGTTCCCGCGGAAGCCGAAATCGTGATCGAAGGACTGTTGGACATCGAGACGATGGAAATGATGGATTGCGGGCCCAATCCCCAGATGTACCACATCCCGGCGCAGGCACCGCAGCCGACGGTCCGGTTCACCGCGATCATGATGCGCAAGGACCGTCCGATCTATCGCGCCGTCGAAACGGTGCCCGAAACCGATCACCAGGTGCTGCCGCGGCTTTGCCACGAGGCGGTTCTGTACAACCGGCTCAGGGAAATGGGCGTTGACGTGAAGGACGTGCGTTTTCCGACCTGGGGCGGCGCAATGTCGTGCATCCTGCAGGTGCGCGGCGTCCCGCGCGAGGGCGTCATGGGCGATGCCTTGATGATGCTCATGACGACGCCGCTCAACAACGGCAAGCTCGCCGTCGCGATCTCGGAAGACACGGATATCGACGACCCGGGCGCCGTCTATCACGCCATCGCCACACGCTGCAATCCGGGCGAGGACGTGATCGTCGTCGACAAGACGCGTGGCCATCCCGGCGATCCTTCCGGCACCCCCATTCCCGGCGATCCCTTCAACCGGATCAACGGAAAGATGGCAATCGACGCGACCATCAAGGCGCGCCTCAACGTTCAGGATTTCAAACGAACCTGGCCGAAAGGCTGGTTCGAACACGACATAAGGGATTATCTCGACGATGCTTGAAACCCGCCACGCCGACATCGAAGGCCTCAAGGTTCACTACTGGGAAGGCGGAGACGGCTTTCCCGTCCTCATGCTTCACGGCGTGGGTCCCGGCACCTCGATTATGGGAAATTTCGAGCCGGCCATGGCGCCGCTTGCCGACCGCTATCATATATATGCGGCGGACCTGATCGGGTTCGGTCAGTCGGCACGCAAGCCCGAGCCCCCCTATTTCGACGCGGAACTGTGGGTGCGTCAGGGCCTCGCCCTGCTCGATCTGCTCCCCGACGGACCGTGCGGCGTCGCCGGTCATTCGATGGGCGGCGCAGTCTGCCTCAAGATCGCTGCCCGCAGCGACAGGGTTACCCATGTGCTCACCAGCAGTACCGTCGGGACTCCCTATCCCCTGAACAGGTATCTCGACGCTTTCTGGAGCCTGCCGTCCGACAGAACCGAACTCAGGGCGGCGATGGAGAACATGGTCGCCGATCCCGCCGCTGTTACGGATCCGATGATCGAAGGGCGGTGGGACCTGCTCCAGCAAGAGGGATATGCGGAGTACTTCGGCGAGATGTTCGGCGGCGACCGGCAGCGCTATCTCGATGCCGGGATCGTAACTGACGAGGAATTTGCAGCGCTTGCCGGCAAGAAAATCTCGATGATCCACGGAACCGACGACAAGCCCTGCCCGCTGGAAAACACCACGC
>JAYQUR010000138.1:0-8300 GCA_038148075.1 Alphaproteobacteria bacterium
GAACGATGTAGAGCCCCTTCGCGATCTTCCAGCTCTCGAAGCCGGTCGCCATCGGCTTCGACCCGGCGATACCGGCGGCGGTGAAGGCCGCAAGGCAAACGGGTGGCGTGACGTTGGAATCCTGGCTCAGCCAGAAGATGATCAGGTGTGCCGTCAGCAGGAAAGTGGTCATCGTCGCCGTGTCGACCATCGCCGGCCGGACGACGACGGCGAGTTCGAAGGGCATCGCGCCGACCAGCGCCTGCGCCTCAGCAGGCGTCATCCCGGTTGCGACCTTGGCGACATGCGGCGAATCCACCAGCGCGAACATCGCCGCCTTTACCGGATCGGTCACGCCTGCCACGAGTTGATCGACGATCATGCCGTCCGCCAGCATGCCGGCAAGCGCGGGCGCCGATAGGATCGCAAGCACGATATAGGCGGCCGTCACCGGCAACCCCATGCCGAGCACCAGCGAGGCAAGCGCAATGAGAACGAGCGCGATGATCAGCGATCCTTGCGACCATTGCGCGATCATCAACGCGAACGAGTTCGCGACTCCGGACGTCGTCACGGCGTTGTTGATCAGCCCGACGGCAACCAGCAATACAGCCGTCATGATCGACGTCTTGACGCCGAGCGCCAGCGCTTCGCCGATCTTCTTCGGCGTCATCTTGTTGGGCGTGAACCAGCTCGTGACGATCAGCGTGCCGATCGCGAGGCAAGCGGCATAGCTCGGCGTCCTGCCGGACACGAGCATCCACGTCATAACGCCGAGCGGCAGCACGAAATTGAGGGCTCCGGCCAGTAGCTTCTGGCGGTCGACGTCGTTTGCCTGCTCGACTCCGATGCCGTGCTTCATGGCCTCGATACGGACGATGAATCCGATCGACAGGAAATACATGATCGCCGGTACGATCGAGTAGAGTACGATCGTGCCGTAGTCGATCCCGGTATAGGAGACCATGACGAAGGCGCCGGCCCCCATGATCGGCGGCATGATCTGGCCGCCCGTTGACGCCGAGGCCTCGACGCCGGCCGCGAACATCGGCCTGAAGCCGTTCGCCTTCATCAGCGGAATGGTGATGACGCCGGTCGACGCGGTATTCGCCACGGCGGAACCCGAAATCGTGCCGGTCAGCGCGGATGCCAGAACCGCTACGAAGGCGGAGCCGCCGCGAAACCGCCCGGCAACGATCTTGGCGAATTCGATTACGAAATCTGACGCGCCGGAGACGACGAGAAAGGCGCCGAAGATCATGAACAACGCGATATTGGCCGACGAGATCGTCGTGATGATCCCGAACATGCCCTCGTCGTTGTACATGGAGCGAAACAGGACGTCGCTCATCGGAAGACTGGCCGCGCGGAACGCCCCCGGCATCCACTCGCCCATGAACAGAATGTAGGACATTGCCGTGATGATCAGGACCGGAATGATCCAGCCCGTGAGACGCCGAGTCAGGTCGATCGCAGCGACGATGACCACGATCCCGGCGATCCAGTCGAGAACGGTGAACTGCCAGACCTGTCCCGTCTTGGCGAGGGTTCGCGCGTATATGTCGTTCTCCACCCAGGCGATCCAGGCTGCCGATGCCGCGACGACCAGCCCATAGACGATGTCGAACGCGATCATCCAGCCACGATCGGAGCGGCGGCCGAAAATCGACGCGGTCGTCGCGGCAAGGAAGGCAAAGCCGCCGAAATGGATGCAATTCTGCCAGTGCCCGGGTTCCGACAGGAAGAGGTTGGTCGCCATGTGCCAAAGGCCGAACGCGATCACCGCCCATGTCAGGAGGCCCTCGCCGAACGGTTTGGCGCAAGCATTATCGATGTCGAAAATGCGCTCCCGGATGGAGAGGGACTCGCCCGCATCGGTCTCGGAAGGACGCGTGTCTATACTCATGGTATCTGTCCGCTTGAAGAAAAAACGGCGGCTGCATGTCAGCAGCCGCCGTCTTTAATGGCCTGCGAAGCCACACGGCCGCGGGCCGGTTACTTCGCCATCAGGTGCGCCGGGATATCGAGTCCGACTTCCTTGTAGTACTTGGCGGCGCCCGGGTGCAACGGCACCGGCAGGCCGGCCATGGCCTTCTTGATATCCATGGCTTTGGTCGCCTTGTGGATCGCCTGCAGGAACGGCAGGTTCTCGTAGATCGCCTTGGTCAGCTTGTAGACATGTTCCTCGGAAACGTCGGCGTTTACCGCGAGGAAATTGGGCTGCGCGATCGTATTCACGTCTTTTTTCTGACCCGGATAGGTGCCGGCGGGAATGGTGTAGGGCACCCACAGGTTACGGCCGCCGTCCATCTTCTTGCCCTCTTCGGGCGTCACGTCGAGGATGGTGAACTTGTCGCCGTTGGCCGCCATCAGCTTGGTGACCGCGCCGGTGGGCGGGCCTGCGCCGAGGCCGGCGCCGACCGCACGGCCGTCCGCCAGCGCGTCGGCCGTCGGACCGAAGCCCGCGTCGACCAGCTTGTAGTCCTTCTCGATGTCGATACCGAGGCCCTTCATCAGGACGCGGTTGGAGCCGATGGTGCCCGAGTTCATCTTGCCCATGCCCATCGACATGCCCTTGAGCGCGGCCATGTCGGCCATCGTGCCGGTCTTGACGTACTTGTTGGCCAGCACGAACTGCTCGACGTTCTGCCACAGCATGGTGACCGAGCGGACGTTCTTCTGAGGGCTCGAAACCGGACCGGTGCCCGTCGCCGCGTAGGCGCCGAACAGACCCTGCAGGATCGCGAACTGCGCGGTATTCGCGCCGAGCGCCTGCACGTTCGCACCGGAGCCGGCCGAATTGACGGCGGTCAGGCTGAACTTTTCTTTCGGCAGAAGCTTGATCTTAGTCAGCGTCGCGATCGCCGTGCCGACGGGGTGGTAGGTGCCGCCTGTCGAGGCGGTGTTCAGGACATAGTCCTTGTCGGCGGCCATCGCCGGGGCGGCGATCAGTGCTGCGGTCGCGAGGCCGGCGAGACCGGCCGTAAGATTACGCACGTGTTTCATCTTTTCCTCCTTGCATACCGTTCGGTTGATTGTTCTTAAGTTGATAATAACCGATTGACCGTGGATGTCAGCGGTTCGATACAGGAATTAACATCCTTTTCGGGCGCCTAAGGCCGGCCCCGATCCTACCATTTCTCGGCGTAGGGCCGGAGGTCGGCCTCGAAGGTCCAGGCATCGCGAGGCTGCGCGTGCATCGCCCAATAGGCGTCGGCTATGTGGTCGGGGTCGAGCATGCCGTCGGCCGGCAGCGCCGCGGCGGCATCCGGAAACTTCTCCCTGACCGCCTGGGAGTCGATCATGCCGTCGATAACGATATGGCCGACGTGTATACCCCGAGGCCCCAGTTCGCGCGCCATCGATTGAGACAGCGCCCGCAGGGCATGCTTCGCACCCGCAAAAGCGGCGAATTCCGCCCCGCCCCTGATGCTGGCCGTGGCGCCCGTAAAAAGGATCGTCCCGCGGCCGCGCGGCGTCATCCGGCGCGCCGCCTCGCGCCCCACCAGAAATCCGGCGAACGCCGCGCTCTCCCATACCTGCCGGTAAATCCGCGCCGTCATCTCCGCGATCGGCGCACGGTATTGCGCGCCGGTGTTGAAGACGCACACCTCGACCGGCGCTATCTCGGCTTCGACCCTGTCGAAAAGGGCGATAACGTCTTCCTCGTCGCGGGCGTCGCAGGGCAGGCCTTCGGCGCGGTTACCCTCCGCCTCGATCGCCGCAACCAGCTCGCCGAGCGGCTTGATCTTTCGCCGCGAGGGCACAGCGATCAGTCCTTCCCGCGCGAAACGCCTGGCGATCGCGCCGCCGAGCGCGTCGCCCGCGCCGACGATGACCGCCGCCCCTTCCGCCATTTTCAGACTGCCATCGTCAGAACGGAACCACGATGGCGCCCATCGGCGCATCGCAGTTCAACAGGTTCACGCGCTTGAGCGAAATCCGGAAGCCGTCGCCCTCGGCCGCCAGTTCGTGCACGTACTCACCCGCGAAGACGCGCTGCTCGTCGCCCTGGAAATCGACCAGGGTAAAGTTCGACCGGACCGTCAGGGGAGCGGCGTCTTCGAAGGCGACGTTGCCGATAACGCGCCGGGTCCGGGCCTGCGGCTGGTCGGCATAGTTGTCTTCATGCATCAGGCGTCGAACGCGAACGTCGAGCAACTGGCTGTTCTCGTACGCGATGGAAACCTCGCCGATGGGGTCGGTCTGACCCGGCGTCGCCGGAATCCAGTAGATTCCGTCTGTTGCGAAAAGTGCCTGCCATTCCTCGAACCGGCGCTCGTCGAGCAGTCGCGCCTCATGGAACAGGAAGCGCTCAAGCCGGTGCTGATGTTCTATCCGGTCCTGCACGACGTCAGTTGGGCCGGTTCTTGAGAACGGCGATCGTCTCGTCGGCCGTCATGACGTCGCCGAACTGCTGAAGAACGTTTTCAAGCGCCGCACGATGCTCGTCGTCGGAAATCGCGGCATTGCAATCCTCGACCATGACGACGTTGAAATCGAGCATCATCGCGTCGCGCGCGGTGCTCTCGCAGCAGATGTTGGTCTTCGTCCCGCCGATCAGCACGGTCCGGATGCCGTGGCTCGAGAGAGCGCTCTGCAGCATCGACGCGCCGGGCGTCAGCGCGGAGTAGCGGTTCTTGCGGATTCGAAGGTCCTCGTCGCTCACGACGAGATCGTGCCAGATCTGCTCGCCGTGGCCGCCGGGTTCCAGCGCCTTGATCGTGCGTTCCTGGACGTCCTCTGCGACGAAATTCCGGATGAAGTGCTCCCAGTCGCTCTTTCCGTTCGCGTAACTCGTTGCGCTGGTGATCCAGATGACGAGGCCGCCGAGTTCCCGAAGTTCCGCCGCCAGCCGGTTTATCGGTTCGCAGATGTTTCGGGATTCCGGCACTTCCGCGGGAGCGCCCGCCTCGCAGAACATGTTCTGCATGTCGATCACCACGAACGCCGTGGTCGTCGGGTCCAGCGAGTCGAACAGGTGATGACGCCCGCGGCGCGCCAGCACGCGGTCGATGATCTCCTGGCGGACGGTGACCCCGTGCACTACTCGGCAGCCTGCGCCGCCGCCAGCGGCTCGAGGACGATATCGTGCTCGATATCGTAGAACGGCGCCCAGATGCCAACCTTCTCCGCATCCGCCTGAGAGTCGTTCGCTTCCCACTTCAAGACGAGGGAATCCTTCACCCCGAACACCGCGTCGTCGTCGAGATAGGAATCGCCGTCGATGAACAGTTCGGTGGTCAGCGTCTCGTAACCCGGCGCATCGATGCGGATGTGCAGATGCGCGGGACGCCAGACGTTGCGCTTCGCATCCTGCATCAGGTCGCCGACCGGTCCGTCGAGCGGGATCGTATAGGGCAGCGGCTTCGTCGTCGTGAAGGCAAAGCGGCCGTCCCCGCCGGTCACGATACGGCAGCGCAGATTGTAGCCCGTCTCGGGCTCCTGCACATCGTAGAGACCGTTCGGCGCGTTCTGCCAGAAGTCGATCTTCGCGCCCTTGATCGGGTTGCCCGCGCGGTCCCTGACGATTCCGTGGATATAGCTTGGCTCGCCGTCCTTGTTCCGCTCGCCGATCAGGTCGTCCCCGGGCTGGATCTCCGGCACCTCGCCGAGATCGCCCTTTTCGGCGATGTAGAAAGGACCGAGAACGGAATTTTCAGTCGCGCCCTCGGGGCGTCGGTTGTTGATCGTATCGACGAGCGACGAGACGCCGAGCACGTCGGACGTCAGAATGAATTCGCTGCGTTCGGGCGACGAGATGTCCGCACAGCGGTGAAGATAGGTAATCGCCGCGGCCCATTCCTTGTCGGTCAGCTGGACCTCTCGGACGAAGTCGTGCAGATGACGGATCATCGCCTCCATCACTTCCTTCAGGCGTGGATCGGGGTTCTGGGACCACGCCTTGAGGACGACGTCCGTCGTGTTTTCTTCGGTGAGATTTCGCATGGCGCTCTCCTTGAAGCGACTTTGAATGAGGATACTTGACGCGGGCCGCCTAGATCAACGCGAGGCTCAGTTCCGGCCAGGCGATCAGGACGATGAGCACCAGCATCATGATCACCGCGAAGGGAAACGCGCCCGCAAAAATGTCCGACAGCTTGATATCGGGGTCGTTCAGCGTCGACTTGATCACGAAACACGAGATACCGAGAGGCGGCGTCAGCAGGCCGATTTCGGCGCCGATCACGGTAACGATGCCGAACCAGACGAGATCGAGACCCAGGCTTTCGACCGTCGGCAGGAACAGCGGCGCGACGATGAGAATGATCGAGGCGGTATCGATAATCGTCCCGAGCAGGATAAGCAGGACGACGTAGATCACCATCAGGCCAACGAGCCCGAGGCCCTGCCCGTTGAGCCAGGCCTCGAACTCGGTCGGCAAACCGGCGACGCCCAGCATGCGGCTGTACATCGACGCAGCCACGATCAGGAAACTTCTGGAGGTCCGCCTTCACCTTGTCGAAATCGGAGGCATCGTTCGGCGACTTGATGTCGATATTGAGCGTCATGTGGGGGAACGGCACCTTGACGTCCTCCTGCAGCATCACGCCGCGCCGGTCGAACTCGGCCTCGACATCGATGTCCATGGCATCGATATGGAGATCGTAGCCTTCCGAGATGCGCTGGGTGATGACGTTGGTGCAACCGATCAGCGCCGCAACCATGGTCTCGGTCGGCGTGAAGCCGAGGTTGGTGCCGCCGCGTTCGGTCGGTTCGTCGATTACGCTTTCGAGGTCGCGCACGCTGATGTCGCTGCGAGCATGGTGCGGACACGTCGCCGACATCTTCATGGTCACGGTCGTTTTCTGTTTCACGTCAGCCATCATTTTCTCCATCTGGCTATAATGATTGTCGTCATGCCCCGGAGGGGCGCCTCCCGTGGAAAGCGTCATCCAGCAACGCTCGGACGCCGTCCCGGTCGACCGGGCGCGGGTTGTAGTACGGCGCTTCGGTCGCAATATCGGCCGCGCGGTCGAGGTCCTCTTCCCTGAAACCCAGTTCGGCCAGGCTGGTCGGCGCACCGAGTGCTGCCGCCAGATCGTACAGTCCACCTGCCGCCTCCCCGGCGTCCAGCGCCCGTTCGACGGCCTCCATCGCATCGGGCGCGGCCTGCCGATTGTAGTGAGTCGCATGCGGCAGGACGACGGTGTGGGTCTCGGCATGCGGCAACCCGAACGACCCGCCCAGCACATGGCACAGCTTGTGATGTATGCCCATCTGGGCAGTTGCGAGCGCCAGCGCGCACAGGAAGGCGCCGTGAAACGCATCGCTCCGCGCATCCGCATCCGCGTCGCCATTGCAAACAGCGGGAAGCCCGTCCGCGAGCGCGCGAATTCCCTCCTCCGCGATCATCGACAGGACCGGATTGCGGTTCTGCGCGTACAGCGCCTCCACCGAATGCGCGATCGCGTTCATCCCGCTCGGCCCGGCGATCGTCGGCGGCAATCCAGCCGTCAGATCGGGATCGTAAATCACGGTTTTCGGAACCACGTCGACCGTGCGGCCCGTTTTCTTGCCGCCGCTTTCCGAGATACCCCAGATATCGGTCATCTCCGAACCGGCATAGGTGGACGGAACGGCAAGGATCGGAAGCCGGGTTTCGAGCGCCACCGCCTTCGCAAGCCCGACCGCGGATCCGCCGCCGATAGCGATCAGGCTGTCGGCGCCCGCATCGCGGGCCGTCGCGATCGCCGCATCGGCATACTCGCGCGGCACATGCATGACGGCGCCGTCGATGCGCGCGGCACAGCGGCTTCCCAGGGCCGATACGGTTTCTCCGGCCGTCTCCCGCTGGGATTTCGTACAGATCACGAGCGCGGCGGTCGCGCCCAGCCGGTCCAGTTCGGCCGGCACCTCCGCTATTTTGCCGGCGCCGAACACGACGCGCGCGGCAAAGGCCTGATAAACGAAATCTTCCATGGCCCGATTGTCTTATAGAGCGCTACCGGGCGAAACAAGGCCGCGGCGGACGCTTCACCCTCTCGTGATCGTTGTCGGCATCGCGGCCGAGCCCTCGAACCGAAGTCCGGGCTTCCCGTTCGCCCCGTTCCGCTCCAACCGGTCTTTCCGGCCTTAAGCCTCCAGCGCGGGGTAGTCCGTATAGCCTTTTTCGCCGCCGCCGTAGAACGTCGCCCGGTCGGGGTCGTTGAGCGGTGCATTACGCAACAGCCGTGCGGGCAGATCCGGATTGGCGAGAAATTTCGCCCCGAACGACACCATGTCGGCTCGCCCGTCGGCAATCGCCGCTTCGGCGGTTGCGCGTTCGTATCCGCCGTTTGCGATAAGGACGTTCGGCCAGATATCGCGCAGCCGTGCAA
>JAYQUR010000139.1:0-8258 GCA_038148075.1 Alphaproteobacteria bacterium
CTATAAGCATAACCGTAACTTTCTCGGCGAGACTGCCCGGCGTCTATACAACATGGACGTTTCGGACCGCTTCCCGAACTACAAGCCGCCGGCATAAGCCGGCGGCCGAGGGCCGATGAGCACGAACCCGAAGGATATCGAAGGTCTCGACACGGGCGTGACGCTGACGGAAGGGCTGATCTCGCTGATCCGCCGCAAACCCGTTTCGCGCGACGACCTGGAGGCGATGGCGCTGTTCACGCTCGACGGCATCGCCAACATGCTTGCCGGGCGGCGGACGGTCCCCGGCGAGAAGCTGCTCGCCTTCCTCAAGGGTCGGGAAGGGGACGCGGGAAGACGCGCGCTCGTCATGGGCGGTCTCACGCATATCCTCGAGGTAGACGATCTGCACAAGGCCTCGGTCGTACATCCGGCCTGCGTGACGATCCCCGCCGCGCTCGCGCTCGCGCCGGAGACCGAACCTTCCGGCGAAGCGTTCCTCAAATCGATCCTCTACGGCTTCGAGGCGTGCACGCGCGTCGGCATGTCGGTCGGCAGGGCGCACTACAAGGTCTGGCACAACACCGCCACATGCGGGACCTTCGGCGGTGCAATGACAGCGGCCACGCTCTTGGGTCTTAGCGACGAAGAAGCGCTGCATGCGCTCGGCAACGCCGGGACGCAATCGGCAGGCCTGTGGGAGTTCCTGAACACCGGCGCGATGAGCAAGCATCTCCACGCCGGCCGCGGAGCCGAGGCGGGGCTCGTTGCGGCGCAGCTTGCGCAACTCGGCTTTACCGGGCCGCCTGCGATTCTCGAAGGACCGCAGGGTCTCTACGCTGGGGCGTGCCCGGATCCCGATCCCGACGCGGTGCTGCGCGATCCCGACGCGCCCTGGCAGGTACACTCGACCTCGATCAAGCCGTGGCCGTCCTGCCGCCATACTCATCCGGTCATCGACGCAGCGCTGGAGCTTTCCTCGAAGGTTTCCGTCGACGATGTCGAGTCCGTCGACGTCTCGATCTACCAGGCCTCGATCGACGTGTGCGACCGCCCGATGCCGGAAACGGAATACGAGGCGAAATTCTCGCTGCAGCATTGCGCGGCGATCAGCCTGCTGGACGGCAATTGCGTGTTCGCGTCGTTCGATCCGTCCGCCCGTGACCGTGCGGCGGAACTTCGCACGCGAATTTCGGTCCGCGCCGGAGAGAGCTACAGCGCCGCCTACCCGAAGGACTGGGGCGGCGAGGTGACGGTCCGTCTCAAGGACGGTGCGTCCGTTACGGCGGCGCGAACCGCCTGCAAGGGCGATCCGGAACTGCCGCTCGACCGGAACGAGATGATCGCGAAGGCCCGCGACCTCCTGACGTTTGCGACGATCAACGACGTAGATGCCATGGTGGACGGCGTTCTCGGCATGGCTGCCGGCGGCCCGGTTCCGGCGATTCCCCTCCAAGGCGCCTGATGCGCATCCCGGAGCGCAAGCTTCGGGTGGCGCGACCGGGCTTTCCTTCGTAGTCTTCCGGCAACTCAATGCGGGAGGTAACAGGATGGACAAGGCCGCACTGACCGCGAAAGCCGAACGGTTGCAATCGCTGATAGATGCGCCGGAACTGCTGGTGCTGCCGAACGTCTGGGACGTAGCCAGCGCGCGGATCGTCGCCGATGCGGGTTATCCCGTCATCGCGACGTCTAGCGCCGGCATCGCCTGGTGCCTCGGCTATCCGGACGGCGAGAAGATAACGCGGGACGACATGCTGTTCATGGTCCGGCGCATCGCTGCCGCCGTCGATCTGCCGGTAACCGCCGATATGGAGGCGGGCTACGGCGAAGCGCCGGAGGCGGTGGCGGATACCGTCGTTGCGGCGTTGGAGGCCGGCGCCGTCGGCGCCAACATCGAGGACAGCTCTCCCGCGCCCGGACATCCGCTGCTCGACTTCGACCTGTCGGTCGAGCGGATCCGCGCCGGGAGGAAAGCAGCCGACGATGCCGGCGTACCGTTCGTCATAAACGCGCGGACGGACGGGTTCGCCGGCGGGCTCTCCGAGGAGGCGTTCGCGGAAAGCGTGAAGCGCGCGAACGCGTATCTCGAGGCGGGTGCAGGATGCGTATTCGTGCCGTTCGTCCGCGACGGCACCATGATCGCGCGCCTCGCGGAGGCGATCGACGGGCCGCTGAACATCCTCGCCGGCGCGCCTTCGCCGCCGCTTCCCCGCATGCAGGAGATGGGCGTCGCCCGAATCAGCATCGGCGGCCTGTTCTCGCTGATGACCTATACGAACGTGCGCGCGGCGTGCCTCGAACTGTCGGAATCCGGTACCTATGGCTGGGCGCGGGACGTCATTCTCCATCCCGAGATGAATGGGTTGATGGGCTGAGCCCGGCCGGTAGAACGGTCCGAGTAGTTCATCAGGGAGGCATTCCAGTGACACCGGAAGAAATTGCGCTGATCAGGGACATCTTTGCGAAAGTGGTTCCGATCAAGGAGACCGCTACGGAAATTTTCTACAATCGTCTTTTTGAGACGGCGCCGGAAGTGAAGTCGTTGTTTACCGGCAACATGAAAAAACAGGGCGAGATGCTGATGTCGGCGCTGGCTGGCGTCGTCGACAATCTGGATAACCTCGATGCGATCGTGCCCGACGTGCAGGGCCTGGCGCGGCGCCATGTTCGGTACGGCGTCGAGGCCGATCACTATCAGCCCGTGGGCGCCGCATTGCTGTGGACGCTGGAGCAGGGGCTGGGCGACGATTTCACGGCGGAGACGGGAGCGGCTTGGGCCAAGGCCTACGGCACGCTGTCCGGCGTGATGATCGAGGAGGCCTATACCGCCTGACGCGGAGGCAGGTTCTTTCGCCCGTCGTCAGGCGGGCGGAGCGCCCTGCGCTTCGCGGACGGCCTTGCTCCGCGCCTCTTCCAGTTCGCGGTCGCGGGGCTTTGCGCGATGGGTAACACGCTGGATGCCCGGTATCGCCAACAGCGTCGGTTTGACGATCTGTTCCATCGACAGAAGCGAGTAGGGGCAGTTCGCGCAGCTTCCGACGAAGCGGACGCGCAGTTCGCCGATGGTCTCGTCGATTTCCAGCACATCCAGTCGCCCGCCGTCGTTCGCCAGGACGGGCGCGATAATCTCCTCGACAACGCGATTTACGCGTTCCGGCAGCGTGCCGGCGTAAAGCTCGTCTTCGTCGAAGGTAGTCGGATTCTCCGCATCGCCGGCGCCGGCGAGGCAGATCGCGTCGATAGCGTTGGAATCGGCCTCCCGGTCGAGAATGCCGAGACCCACGAAGGCATGCGCCATCGCAGGCGAAATGCGCTGGCGCACCAGATGCTCGACGAACCCCTTCTTGGTTGCCGGCGAGAAGGCGAGTTTCTCCTGATATTCGGCCCAATCGAGGTCGACCGGACCGTGAAACGCGAAATTCTCGTCGCCCGTCCGCACGTATTCGACGATCAACTCGCCCAGTCGATCGAAGAAACGGCGATGCTCCCGGCCGGTTGCCGATCGTTTGCGGTTGATCACAGCGCCGCGGAGCTGCGTGAGCTCGCGGTCCTTGGGCAGGACGCCCGTGACGACGTCGACATGCACCGCACGGCCGCGCTTGCGGTCGACGATGATCAGCGAGCTGTTGCCGATCGCGCGCGAATGGACCAGAAGCGCCGTTCCGATATAGGCAGGAGAGATGCCCAGGAAATGCGCCGGCACGTCGCCCGCACACGGGATGGCGACGCCACTGACGAAGGCGAGGTCGTCTCGGTTGACCGTTGCGCCGTCCCCGAAGAGAAGGTCGAGGCCGCGTTTCGCTGCGATGAATAGCTGGATCGCGACGATCTCTTCCTTGAACTCCAGAACCGCGCTCTTGTGTGCCGACAGCAGGTTGAGCTCGACCGGTTTTCCGTCCGCGCCGATGACGGTCACGCCGCCGACGAAGTCCGAGAGCACCAGATGCGTGACGCTGTGATAGTCGAGGCGGCGTACGAGCGGCAGGAAAATGCGAAGGAACCGGTCGCGCTTCTCGCCGTCCAGCATCCTCAGGATCGCGCCGGCGGATTTCTTGTAGGCCCGGTCCGTGCTGTAGCGCTGGAAGAAGGCCGTCAGCGCACCGACGGCCTCGCTGAGGGCGCGCGAGGCATCGTCCTCGGGGTTGCGCAACCTGTCGGACGGCAGCCAGACGATATCGTCAGGCGCCTCGCGTTGCGTATCGGTCCAGTCGTCCTCGCCGGGGAAGGTCGCGCGGAAGTCCGCATGGACGATATCCACCGCGCGGTTCAGCGCCTCCGCGTCGGGCGCGGTCCACATCGCCGCTTCGAGCGGCTTCAGCGGCGCGATTTCCACCGGTGTCCGCTTGATGAGGCTCTGGTGGGTGATCGCGTCCGCGTCGGTGTAGTCCGTCAGGCGGTTCACCTCGCCGGGAACGAAATCGATGAAGGCGGTACCGCGGGCGATGCGGTCGTTGAACGCGACTTCGGCGAACACCGCGCCGTGGCCGCTGACGATGCGCGCGGCATCGCCTTCCGCGAGTCCCAGCGCCGCCGCTTCGTCGGCGTGCAGCTCTACGAAATGATCGTCGGGGTCGAGCCCGTAGATCGGCAGCGTCTTGATGCCAGAATTGTAGCGTCCGCGTCCGCGTTTCGCCTGACGGCCGGGCCGTCCGCGCTCGCTGATCAGCGAAAGCGTGCCGGGCGGGAGCGGCGCTTCGAGGCGTGCAAGAAAATCGTCGGGCGGGCAGACGAGTTTCGCGAGTCGCGTGTCCGAATTACCGAGCGAGGGGAAGATCGCACCGTCCGTTTCGGGCGCACCGTCGGTTGCGGCCGCATAGCGCCCGTCGCCGCCCCACTGGACGCCGTCGCCTGCGTTTGACTGGAGCGTCTCGTGGCTGACCGGCGTTCCGTCGGCGTCTTCCATCCGGCAATACATGTCGAGCGTCCGGCTGGTCTCGACGGCGTGGTCGAACACCCTTCCGGGCATCACGCTGCCCTCGTTGTCGAGATAGCGAGAGAAGGTGCGGTGGACGACGTCTGCGTCCAGTTCGTTGAGCTCGGCCGTGTCGGGATCGCGCAGCCGTTCCGCGATCTTGAGGGCGAGACGCGCGAGAAACTGTTCGTCGGGCCAGGCCAGTTCCGGCGGTTCGGACAGTTGTTGCTGGAGTTGCAGCGTGCGGTCGCCGCGCTGGATGACGCCGGTTCTCTCCACATAGGTCATCGACGGCAACAGCACGTCGGCATGCTCGAGCACGCCGTCGGCGAGGAAGCTGTCGATCACGATATTGAACGCACGCCCCATGCGCCGGGCCCAGTGGCCGACGCGCGGCATGTTCTTGGTCATCTGCGTGCCGATGAAGATCAGGCAGTAGATACGGTCGTCTTCCGCCATGCGCGCGACGGGGGTTCCGGTCCGATCGGGAATGTTCGAGACGGGCAGGTCGAGCGCCTCGGCGAGGCGCGCGCGGTGTTCGGGATTGTCGGGGTCGTGGTTGAACACCAGCTTGCGGCCGTTGAAGCCGAGCATCAGTTCGCTGGTCGCATTGGACTGGCCGGCGATGCGCATCGAGCCGGCGCCCTTGCGGCCGACGTTGCCCGTCAGCAGCAGCAGGTTGAGGTTGGTCGAAAAGCCGATCGCCCCGGTCGACTGGTTTATCCCCATGCTGGAGACGAAGGCCGGGCGAGGGCGGTAACCGTCTTCCCGCGGCCTGGCGACCAGTTCCGCGTAGTCGCGGATGGTCCGCGCCAGCTCGTCCGGGTCCTGTCCCGGCAGCGCGATGCGCCGCGCCGCTTCCTCCGGCACGCAGCGGTCCTCGGCACACAGCGCGCGGAAGGCGGCTTCGCTTTCCGGATCGACGCGGGCGTCGAGATAGGCGCGGTTCTCCCAGCCCTCGTCGAAGACGACC
Source organism: Alphaproteobacteria bacterium (assembly GCA_038148075.1). Classification (GTDB taxonomy): domain Bacteria; phylum Pseudomonadota; class Alphaproteobacteria; order MPNO01; family UBA830; genus JAYQUR01. The sequence goes on from JAYQUR010000139.1 coordinate 5,868, forward strand.
CGCGCGACGGCGAGGTTGAACAGTACGTCGCCGCCCTGGCGGAAGCGGATGTGGAGCGTCCGCGGATCGGTTTCTTCGAGGTCGCTGACCGTGTCGCTGCGTGTCGGGTCGATGACGACCTTCACGGCGTGCGTGTTGCGTTTGATCTTCTCGTAGGCCTGCGGGAACGTGACGTACGGGTTGGTGCCGTGCATCACGACGACGTCGCAGTCGACGAGCTCGCTGAAGCGCTGCTAGGTAAAGCTCGCCTCGTTGCCGAAATTGAGCTGGTGCGCGGCGCCGGCGCTGGTCAGGCAATGTTCGGAATTCGCGCCGATCGTCGGCAGGTCGAAAACGAGCTTGTAGAGGCTCGCCATCCAGATCGCCTCGACCGTCTTCTGGCCGTTTCCGTAGATGGCGCAGGCGTCGGGCCCGACCCATTCGCGCGCATGCAGGAACAGCCAGGCGGCGCGGTCGAGCGCCTCGTCCCAGCTGACGACCTTCATCTTGCCGTCGTGGCCGCGGATCATCGGCGCGCGGATGCGGTCGTCGGCGATGCCGCGGCGCGCGAGCCGTTTCACGCGTTCGCCATCGCTGCCCGTCAACAGCGAGGTCTTGCCCTTGACGCAGAGGCCGAGATCCGAGAGGGGATGGACCTCGTCCGTGCCGCGGGCGGTCGTCTCGACGGTGAAGGGACTGCCGACGCCGCAATAGCTGCAGACGCTGGAGCGCGCCTTGAGCGCAGCGTCGCGCGCGGCAATGTCGGGGTTCGACAGCAGTCCGGGATCGGCCCGCACCGCGGTCAGAAACTCCAGCGGTTCCGCCTGCATCAGGCGAGAGTCACCGATAGCGGCGACGTCTTTCGTACTTGCACTCATGGAAGCCCCCTCCGAGCCGGCAGAGTGCCTTTATTCCGGATTCACCGCAAACCCTTATGGCTTGCGGCCGCGATTTCGGGGTCACGGAAGCGTGAGCGGTTGGCCGGGCGATCGCATGCGGCCTAAGATCGTGTCTTCGACAAGCCACGGGAGGGTAACCGGCATGAAAATCGGCGTCTTCGATCATCTCGACCGGCGCGACGAGCCGCTGACGAGATTTTACGACGACCGGCTCGAATTCGTGCAGGCGCTCGATGAAGCGGGCTTTTACGCCTATCACATCGCCGAGCATCACGCGACGCCGCTTGGCATGGCGCCGTCGCCGAACGTGTGGCTGGCTGCGGTCGCACGCGCGACGAAGACGCTCCGCTTCGGCCCGCTCGTCTATCTGCTGCCGCTCTACCATCTGGTCCGGCTGATCGAGGAGATCGCCATGGTCGACAATCTGTCGGGCGGGCGGCTCGACATGGGCGTCGGGCGCGGCATCTCGCCGTTCGAGGTCGGCTCCTACGGCATCGATCCCGCACAGACGCGGCCGATGCTCGAGGAGGGGCTCGACGTGCTGCTCGCCGGCCTCACGCAGGACCGCCTCAGCCACAAGGGCGACTGGTACGAGATCGACGACATTCCGATCGAGTTGCGTCCCGTCCAGCAGCCGCATCCGCCGCTCTGGTACGGCGGCGGAAACGAGCAGGGCGCCATCGTCGCGGCGCGTTACGGTATGCATTTCGTCACGCTCGGTGCGGACGACCGCTGCAAGGGGCTCGTCGCGCGCTACCGCGAGATGTGGGAGGAATACGCCGGCGATCCGATGCGCAAACATGCGGCCGCGGCGGAGCCGCTGGTCGGCGTCGGCCGCCACGTGTTCATCGCTGATACCGATGCCGAGGCGGAAAAGCGCGCTGCGCAGGCCTACGCCCACTGGTACGATTCCGTCGTCAAGCTGTGGCGCGACCACGGGAAGAACCCTGTCACGGGCATGATGATCGACAACTACGCCCAGGCGAGGCGGGAAGGGCAGTGCGTCGTCGGGACGGCAGAGACCGTCCGCGACGAGCTTGTCGCCCAGGTCGCCGAGATCGGCCACAACTATCTCGACTGCCAGATGGTCTGGGGCGATCTCGGCCACGACCGCGAGATGGCGTCGCTGGCTGCGTTCGTGGAAACGGTAATGCCGGCGGTGTCTCGCGTCTGACATGGAGCTTTCCGCCCTCGTACGGCTCGCCGTAACGAAGGTCGGCCTGTTTCTGGGCGGGGCAAGGCGTCGTCGCCCCGCTGGCGGGAATTCGCGTCCGTCGGGCACTGCGCCGAGAGATCGGCGCCCCGCGCGCGTGGATTACCGGTATCCCGGTGGGGAACTGGCCGGTCCTGTTGCTGAAACGCCCGATGCTCGTGTTCGATATCTGGACGATAGGGTGGAGCGTTCTTTTCGGAGCGCTCTCTTTTGGGTGAGCCGGAGCGATGTCCCCGGGGTCGAGTGCCTTAGCAGTCGGACTTCGTTTCCTCGACGGCGTTCTCCGGGTCGTCCTTGCGT
>JAYQUR010000140.1:0-8222 GCA_038148075.1 Alphaproteobacteria bacterium
CGCCGAGCGCAGCCGCGCCTTTCCTAGTTTACGTACCGCGTCAGGAACAGCGAGAGTTCCGGAATGTAGGTCACCAGCAACAGCGCGATGATGTTGATGACAATGAACGGCACCAGACCCGGATAGATGCTCGACAGCGGCACCTTGAACAGAGCCTGCGTGACGAATATGTTCAGGCCGAACGGCGGCGTGAACATGCCGATCGCGAGGTTCACCGTCATGATGATGCCGAAGTGGATCAGGTCCACGCCCATCGCGAAGGCGATCGGCGCCAGCAGCGGCGTCAGCACGAGAATGGCCGACCCGGGATCGAGCAGGCAGCCGACGAGCAGCAGGAAGATGTTGATCACCATCAACACCATCCAGGGTTCCAGCTTCATGTCCTGAATGGCCTGGACCGCTTGCTGCGGAATGCCGCTGATCGTCAGAAGCTGCGAGAACACGCCCGCCGCCGCGACGATGATCAGCACCTGCGCGGTCAGGTACATCGAGTTGACGGAAACGTCCCAGATGCCTTTCCACGAGATGTCGCCGTAGATGAAGCGAGTCACGATGATCGCATAGACGCACGCGACGCCGGCCGATTCCGTCGGCGAGAAGATGCCGGCATAGATGCCGCCGAGAATGATGAACGGCGTGCCCAGCGCCCAGACGCCTTCCTTGGACGATTTCAGGAATTCGCCCATCGAGAAGCCCGTGGCTTCCTTGATCCCCTGCTTCGAGGCGTAGGCGTAGATATAGAGCGCCATCAGCAAAGCCATCAGGATACCGGGCACGACGCCGGCGACGAACAGGAGCGCGACCGACTGCTCGGCCGATGCGCCGTACAGGATCATGCTGATCGACGGCGGAATGACGATCGCGATGGCGCCGGACGATGCGAGCAGGCCCGACGAGAACCGCTCGTTGTAGCCGGCGTCGCGCAGCGGGCCGAACAACAGGCGGCCGACCGCCGCGACCGTCGCCGGGCTGGAGCCGGAAATCGCGCCGAACACCGTGCAGGTGCCGACAGTCGTCAGCGGCAGGCTGCCGCGCACGCCGCCGATGATGGACATCACCCAGGCGACGATTCTCTTCGAGATACCGCCGTGGCCCATGATCTCGCCGGCGAAGATAAAGAACGGCACCGCCATAAGCGCGAACTTGTCGACGCTGCCGAACATGTTGATATGGACTGCCGTCGGCGGCACCGGCGAAAAGAGCCAGAGCACGATAGCTGCCGTTGCGAGCAGAATGACGAAGATCGGAAATCCCAGCAGCAGAAGGATAACCGGGACGATCCCCATGACCCATTCCATGAAAGCGCTCCTCTTAACCTTGTTTCTTGTACGCGGTTTTTTTTATTGCTTCGGCGGTTCGCCGTCGTGATGGCCGCCGTGTTCGGCGACGATCTCGTCGACCTCGCTGACCAGCGTGCCCGTCACGTGCGCCCGGAACCGGACCGCGATCGCGAAAAAGATCATGACGAAACCGAACAGCAGGGCGAAATGCGGGATTACCATCGGTATTTCCGCCACAACGCTGCGCTGGTCGTTGTTCCACATCAACTCGACCACCGTCCAGTTGTTGGGAATCACGAACAGGCAGACCGCCAGCACCGCGACCGTCGCGATGAAATTGATGACTTCCTTGTAGGGCGACGGCAGCATGATCGAGAAGAAGTCCATCTTCAGGTGCTGTCCTTCGAAGGACACCAGGATCGCGCCGATGAACACCGTCCAGACCATGATGTAGATCATGATCTCCTCGGCCCAGATGATGGGTTCGAGGAAGGCGTAACGACCGATCACATTGCTGAAGTTGATGACGATACCGACCAGGATCATCGTACCGATGATCACGCGCGGTACGGTCACGATCGCGAAATGCAGTGGCTTGGAAACACCGCTGTTGGTGCTGCTCGACATGTCTGCTCCCGAGACGTCCCGGGATTCCCGGCGACGCCTGCTTTCCCTGTTGCCGGGCTCTCTTCGGAGCCCTCGTTCGAACCGGAAGCGGGATTGACGCTCCCCCTTCCCTCCATTTCTCTTTAAATGAAGTTTCGTTAGTTGTCTAATCAAACAGGGAGCCGAACGATGGGACAGACTGTGTTGGTGACGGGTGCGGCGAGCGGGATCGGTCTCGCCTGCGCAAGACTTCTGCTGGAGGAAGGAAATCGAGTCCTTGCGTTCGATCCCCAGGAAGAGAAGATGCGCGCTGCGCTCCCGGCCGGCGACAATGTCGCTTTTTTCGGCGGCGACGTTTCCAAACCTGAAGACTGCGCGACAGCCGTAGCGCAGACGGTCGAAACGTTCGGCGGACTCGATGCCCTCATGCACTGGGGCGCCGCCCACTCGTCCAAGCGCTGGGACGAACTGGACGCGGACGAGTGCAATTTCGTCATGGCGGTCAATGTCACCGGCTCGTTTCTTATTTCGCAGGCCGCCGCGCGCCATATGATGGCGCATGACGGCGGCTCGATCGTCCTTACCACCTCGACATCTGTTCTGTTCGGTGTGACCGGCGGCAACGGACAAGGGGGCCCGGCCTATGTCAGTTCCAAGGGCGCAATCATCGCACTCAACCGCTCGCTTGCCCGAGCGCTGGCGCCGAAGGTCCGGGTAAACGCTGTCAGCCCCGGCATCGCGGAGACCGCGATGATCGCCGGCTATACCGCCGAGCAGCGCGCCGCCATGACCCAGCGTTTTCCGATGGGCCGGTTCGGCACGGCCGAAGAGATCGCCAACGCCGGCATTTTCCTGATCTCGGACAAGGCGAGCTTCATCACCGGCGAGGTCATCCACGCAAATGGCGGATCGAACTTTAATTAGAACGCCGCTCCGCCTATCATCCCGACCGAAAACAGGGAGACGAGAACATGCCTCATCCATTCGTAATGCCGCAGACCCACATCGAGCGCGTCGCCGGACGTCAGGGCCGCGAACACACGTGCGAGACGTTCGACACGCCGAAGACCGCGCTGGTGGTCGTCGACATGCAGGTCTATTTCATGGCCGAGGAATCCATGGCGGGCTGCCCGGTGGGGCAGACAGTCGTGGACAACGTCAACCGACTGGCCGAAACCGTCCGCAAGACCGGCGGCATCGTCATCTGGATCCAGAACCTCGCGCCCGAGAACACGCCCACCGCGTGGCGGACGCTGCACGAGCGCTACACGCCCGACAAGGGTTCGCTCCGCGTCGAGCAGATGAGCCGCGGCGCGCCGCAGTTCGAGCTCTGGCCGGACCTCGACGTCCGCGACGACGACTATCGCGTCATCAAGCGCCGCTACAGCGCCTTCATCCAGGGCTCGTCGGATATCGAGCTGATCCTCAAGGACAACGGCATCGAGACGATCCTCGTCTGCGGCGTCGCAACCAATGTCTGCTGCGAGTCGACGGCGCGCGATGCGATGATGCTCAACTACCGCACGCTGATGGTCTCCGACGGCTGCGCCACATCGACCGACGAGGAGCACGAGAATTCCCTCAAGGCGTTCTACCTCAATTTCGGCGACGTCCAGGCAACCGACGAGGTGATCGCGCGGCTCGAAGCGTCGGACAAGCGCAACGCCCCGGCCGGCGCCGCAGAGTAGACCTCCTCGAAAACGAAAAGACGGGAACAGACCCATGGCAGGACCGGCCGCCCCCGAGGCGCCCAAAGGCAAGACCGTTATCCGCAACGTCGGGCTCATGCTGTCCGGCGCACTGGAGAACCCGGTGCTCGACGCCGACACGCTCGTCGCGGTCGACGGCAGGATCTCAGCCTTCGGCAAGGCGAAGGACGTCGACACCGAGGGCGCGGACCTCACCATCGACGCGAACGGCGTGACCCTCTGCCCCGGCCTGATCGACAGTCACGTCCACCCGGTAGCGGGCGACTGGACGCCGCGTCAGTCGCAGATGAGCTGGATCGACAGCTCGATGCATGGCGGCGTCACCACGATGATCTCCGCCGGCGAAGCGCATTTCCCGGGCCGGCCGAAGGATCCGACCGGCGTGGTAGCGCTCGCCATCGCGGCGCAACGCTCGTTCTCCGCCTGGCCGGGCCTGGTCAAGGTCCATGCCGGCGCGCCGATCCTCGAGAAAGGCATGGTCGAGGACGATTTCAAGTTCATGGCCGAGGCCGGCGTGAAGCTCCTCGGCGAGATCGGCCTCGGCGGCGTCAAGGCGGGCGACGAGGCGAAGCAGATGGTCGACTGGGCGCGCAAGTACGGCATCCAGTCGACGATCCACACCGGCGGACCCTCTATCCCCGGTTCGGGCCTGATCGACAAGGACGTCGTGCTCGAAGCGGGCGCCGACATCATCGGTCACATCAACGGCGGGCATACCGCGCTGCCGCTCGACCAGATCCGCTGCCTGTGCGAGGACTGCAGCGCGGGCATCGAAATCGTCCATAACGGCAACGAGAAGGCCGCGCTGTTCGCGCTCCGGACCGCGTTCGAGCTTAACCAGTCCGAACGCGTGATCCTCGGCACCGACGGCCCGGCGGGATCGGGCGTCCAGCCGCTCGGCATCATCCGCATGGTGTCGATGCTGTCTGCGCTCGGCGACATTCCGGCGGAAATCGCGTTCTGCTTCGCGACCGGCAACACGGCGCGGATGCGCGAACTCGATTGCGGGCTGATAGAGGTCGGCCGCGCGGCGGATTTCGTTTTTCTCGATCGCGCCCAGCACAGCGCCGGCAAGGATATCCTGGAGTCGGTCCGGATGGGCGACGTGCCCGGCGTCGGCATGGTCGTCATCGACGGCAAGGTCGCCTCGGGCCGCAGCCGCAACACGCCGCCGGCGGAACGTATTCCGGAAGTGGTCTAGGCCCGCTTCCGGCGCCGGCAGGCCGCGACGAACAGGCCGGCAGCACCGAGAAGCAGCGCGGTACCCGGCTCGGGCGCGGCGACGACCTCCGGTCCGCCCTGCAGATATATCTGCAGGTTTTCGATCACGCCGGCGCTGGAGGGGCTCGAGAGCCAGTTCGCATCCATGATTATGGACATGCGGGCGTCAGGGTGATTCAGCTCGAGCCCGTCGAATATTGCACCCACGAATTCGCTGCCGTCGTGCGCAAAGATTTTTCCAACGGAAAGGCCGGCCAAGGTTCCGGCAACATCGACGTCGAGGATCTGACCGGCGATAGGATTGGGAGCACCGGCCAGGTTTGCGGGCAGCCCGGCGGAAATCGTGACGGGGCCGAACGTCACCCCTCCTGCCGTCAACCCTCCCGGCGCGAGAAGGGGGTTGACGAGAAAATTCAGCATGCTCTGGTTCTCGCTACCCCAGACCGCATTGTTTTCTCCGGTCAGGTGCAATCCGCCGCCGGCGTTCACGAAGTTCATGATCGGCGTCGCCGAGAGCGGGATATAAGTCGCAAACGACGACCCTACGAACCAGGCGGTATCGATACCCGCGAAATCCGCATCCGTCAGGACGGTCGTCCCGCCGGCATTGACGACCGAATGCCCGAGCCCGGTCAGGGTCGCTTCGAGGTCGGCCCCGGCACTGGTGCCGAAACCATTGCCGAAAATCAGGATACTTGCCGAAGATGCCGGCTGAACCGCGCCAAGCCCCAGCGCCAGGCTCGCCGCGCACAGAAATCTCCGCAATACGATGATCACGATTATGCCTCGCCCTGCCGTAACGACAGTACTAAGTCGTTCGGAACGGGAATTACTCTATCTGAACCGCTCCCGACGGCAAGCGAAAGAGTGGACGCGGAATCGAAACACGTCCCCTCCCCCTTGAGGGGGAGGGTTAGGGAGAGGGTGGTCTCTCCGCGCGAAGATCGTCAGGTTGAGAGGCCGTCCCCCTCTCCCTGACCCTCTCCCCGCAGGGGAGAGGGGATTCCAGAGGGTGACCTTCCCCTACCGCAGCCCGTCTTCGCCGATCATCTCGTCGGTCGTCAGGCCGCCGACGCGCGGGAACGGGCGGCCCGAATCCGTCACCGAAATAGCAACGAGAATCTCGTTCGCCCGAGGCGCATCCGGAAGGCGCACTTCCATCCCGTCGAAATGGCTGCGCACGTAGGCCGCGTCCTTGTGGCCGAGCGGGATGTCGATCGCGGTTCCCGGCCCGCCGAGCTTCTTTACCGACGGCACCAGCGCCGCCCCCTTCTCCACTTCCTTGCGGAGCGGCGCACCGAGTTTCGGGTGCAGGATTGCCGCCGCGTGTTCCCATTCGCCGTTTTCGCCGACGATGGCGGCCTTGCCGTAGCTCTCCGCCTCCGACGGTTCGATGCCGAGCGCGTCGACGCACATCTTGCCGAGCATCTCGCCCAGCTCGGCGCCGATATCCATCAGCTCGGTCAGGTCCTCTTCGTACCGGCCGGCGAACGGGTTCTCGATTACCGCGATCGCCGCGGCCTTGCGCGTCGGCGGATCGACCTGCTTGCCGATGTCCTGGCGGGTCTCTTCGACGATGACGGCGGTCTTGCGGATATTGGCGGGCATGGTGCGCTCCCGGTTTTTCAATCGTTCGTATACATACAATGATGCGGGCCCGCAGCGGCGCTTGTCAATATACCGGCCGGAGCATCGTACCGGGACCTCGCCACTCCGGTTTGCCGGATTGTCTCGACGGATCGCTCTGTTACAGTGCGCTCACTTTGATCCTACGGAGAGCCATCGAAGATGCCTGACGACGGTGCAATGGAAACGCTCAAATTCGGAATCGGCCAGCCGGTCCTGAGGACGGAAGACCCGAAGCTCCTGACAGGGCGCGGCGAGTATACCGACGACTACAACGCCGAGGGCCAGGTCTACGCCGTGTTCCTGCGCTCTTCCGTCGCCCATGGCACGATTACCGCGCTCGACGTCGCCCCGGCGCTGTCCGCACCGGGTGTCCTCGCGGTTTATACCGGGCAAGACCTGCGCGATGGCGGCGTGAAGGACATCCCCTGTCCGATCGCGGTGAAAAGCCGCGACGGCTCCGCGGCCGTGGTCCCGCCGCGCCCCGTCATGGCCATCGGCACGGTCAAGCACGTTGGCGACCCCGTCGCGATGGTGGTCGCCGAGACCGCGGCGCAGGCGCGCGACGCTGCCGAGATGATCGATCTTCAGACCGATTCCCTGCCGGCGATCTCCGACCCCGTCGAAGCCGCCAAGAAAGGCGCGCCCCAGGTCTGGGACATGGCGCCCGGCAACGTCTGTCTCGATTTCCACCGCGGCGACGAGGAAGCCGTCGAGAAGGCCTTCGCCGAAGCGAAGCACGTCACGACGCTGGAACTCACGAATACCCGCATGGTCGTCAACGCGATGGAGCCGCGCGCGACGGTCGCGCTGTACGACGCCGCGCGGGACAAGTTCACGATCCATGCCGGCACGCAGGGCGCGTTCGGCTACCGCAACGCCATGGCGAACCTGCTCGGCGTCGAGAAGGAACAGGTCCGCTGCGTCTCCAAGGAAGTCGGCGGCTCGTTCGGCATGAAAGGCGGCGCGTTCAACGAGGCCGTCGCCACCCTGTTCGCGGCCCGCGCGCTCGGCCGCCCGGTCAAATGGACGGCTGACCGTTCCGAGAGCTTCCTGTCCGATCACCAGGGCCGCGCGATGACCTTCACGCTGTCGCTCGCGCTGAACGCGGACGGCGATTTCCTCGCCCTCAAGGTCGACGGCGTCGGGGATATGGGCGCATACCTCACGCCGATGGGGCCGTGGCCGGCGACCATGGTGACCAGCAATAACATCATCAGCGTCTACAAGACGCCGCTCATCTCCTACAGCGCGAAGTGCGTGTTCACGAACACCGTGCCGACCGGGCCCTATCGCGGCGCCGGACGGCCGGAGAGCAAGTTCTTCCTCGAACGCCTGATCGACAGGGCGGCGGAGGAAACCGGCATCGACCGGGTCGAACTGCGCCGCCGGAACATGGTCGCCCCCGAAATGCTGCCGCACGAGACGCCGGTCGGGTTGACCTATGACTCCGGCGAGTTCGAGACCATCATGAACATGTGCCTCGAGCGCGCCGACTATAAAGGCTACGCGGCCCGCAAGGCGGCGTCCGAGGCCGCCGGCAAGCGCCGCGGCATCGGCATCGCACCCTATCTGGAAACGACGGCCGGGCCCGGCACGGAGCTTGCCGACATCCGCTTCGAGGAAGACGGCTCCGTCACCCTCGTGAGCGGCAACAAGGATTTCGGCATGGGCCATGCCACCCCGTTCAAGCAGGTGCTGTCGACGCGGCTCGGGATTCCGTTCGACCGTATCAATCTCCTCCAGTGGGATTCCGACGAGATGAGCGACGGCCCCGGCG
>JAYQUR010000141.1:0-8218 GCA_038148075.1 Alphaproteobacteria bacterium
GTTCAGCGGTCCGGCTTGCCGGCCAGAAGATCGAAGACGATTTCGAATACATGTCGGCCGGGGAAATCGTGCGACTGTTGATTCCGGTGCTGGCCCTCGTGATCCTCGTACTCGGCGGCATCTACACCGGCTGGTTCTCGCCGGAGGAAGCCGGCGCAGCCGGATCGGCCGGTGCGCTGATCATCGGCGTGATCAAGAAACGCCTGACGTGGAAGGGCCTGTGGCGAGTCCTCGTCGAAACCGGCCATATAGCGGCCGCGATCCTGTTCCTGATCATCTCGGCGTCGATGTACAGCCGCATGCTCGGCGTGGTCGGCCTTCCAAGCGCCTTCAACGACTGGCTGATCTCGATGGGGTTCGGCCTCACCGAACTGATGGTGATCTATATCGTTCTCATGGTGCTGCTGGGAACGATCATCGAGACGGCCTCGATCATCCTGATCGTGGTCCCGCTGTTCCTCGTCCCGGTTCTTGCGCAGGGAGGCGATCTTGTCTGGTTCGGCATCGTGACAGTGATCGGCGCCGAGATCGGGCTGCTGACCCCGCCGCTCGGCATCTCCTGCTTCACCATCAAGAGCACAATCCGCGATCCGTCGATCACGCTCGGTCACATATTCACCGGCGCGTTTCCGTTCGCGTGCATCATGCTGCTGGTGCTGATCCTGATCGTCGCCTTCCCCTGGCTCAGCCTGGCTCTGGTCTGACGGAATCAGCGGGCCGGTCTTAGACCGGCCCCTGCGACTTCTGAGTGGTTACCTCGGGGCGGGTCCAGGACCCGCCCGTTACGTCCGTCTTATGCAGTCTCGATGATGTGCATGCCGCGGAGCCGGTCGATCGTGTAGATCAGGCCGCGGTCGTCGACCGTGATGTCGTTGGTGCACAGCCGGTCGCAGCCGGGCTGCGGATCGGGCTTGAAGTGGCCCACTTCCTTCGGGGCATGCGGGTTGGCGATGTCGATCATGCGCACGCCTTCGGCGAACCACGCGAACGGAATGACCGTGCCGGTGACGATCTCGCTCGGCTGGTGGCAGCCCGACATCGGCTGCGCCGGCGTGCCGTCGTAGCCGAGACCTTCGACCTGCCAGGAAGAGACGGGGATCGGATTGGTCTCGTCGGTGATGTCGAATATCCACATGAAGGCGGGTGCGTGCGGGCGCAGCTTGGCGACGTCCTCGTCCGCGACGATCAGGTGCCGGTGGCCGTCGATTTCGAACGGGATCGGCAATGCCGTGTGCGTCGGATGCGGGAAGGTCGGCCCCGTGTTGTAGGACGAGATCATCTTCGGGTTCGACAGGTCGTCGATGTCGAGGATGAAGAAGCCGTGATGCCAGTAGCTCATGTAGAGCCGGTTGCCCATCCGCAGCGGGTGATGGCAGCGCGGTTCGGGCCCGTCGCCCCACGGATACTCCTCGCCGCCAGCCTCCCATTGGCCCGGGATCCACCACTTGCAGACCTCGACCGGGTTGGCCGGGTCCTGCAGGTCGAGCACGACCATGATCGGACCGCGATAGCCTTCGTAGGTCGACGAGAAATACATGTAGCGGCCGTCGAAATCGAAGCGGTGGACGCCGCGGCCTACGGTGTCCCAGGTGGTGATCAGCCTCGGATTCGTCTTGTCGGAAATGTCGTAGATGCCGACGCCGGTGTGGAAGTCGGCGGGCTTGCCGGGGCCGATGAGTTCGTGGTTGCGCACCATGATGTCGCCCTGGGCATGCACCTTGTGCGAGTGCGTGCCCACCGGCATCTCGATGTGCGAGAGCAGCCTGGGGTTCTTGGGGTCGGCGACGTCGACGATCGAGGTGCCGTACGGGTTGGCCATGTGCCCGATATAGGCGGTGGTGCCGTCGATGCGGACCTGCCCGCCGCCGGCGCAATCAAAATATCCGACTTCCTTCAAACCCTCGGCGCTTGCCATGCTGTCATCCCTTCGGCGTGTCTTTTTTGAGAGGACCCGTCCGGTCAGACGAAGTCCCGGTATCGTTCGATGCAGGTGGTCACGACCTCGTCCGGGTCGCGGCGCCACCAGTTGCGTTCGGAGAATATCTCAACTTCGTTGAAGCCGCGATAGCCCGCCGCCTCGACCCAGCCGCGAATGCGCGGAATGTCGATCACGCCGTCGCCCATCATGCCGCGGTCCCAGACCAGGTCGACCGTCGGCACCAGCCAGTCGCAGACGTGGAACCCGAGAATGCGGTCGCCGGCCCGCGCGATCTGGCCTTCGAGCTTGGGATCCCACCAGACGTGATAGCAGTCGACGGCGACGCCGATGCCGCCCTGTCGATCGGGGTCGAGCGTGTCGCACAGGTCGAGCGCGTGTTCGAGCGTGTTGACGCAGGCGCGGTCGGCGGCCGTCATCGGGTGCAGCGGCTCGATCGCAACCGGCACGCCGGCATCCCGTGCGTGCCCCAGCATCGCGCCGAGACCGTCCTCGATCTGCCGCCAGGCGAGCCGCAGGTCCTTGGAACCGTCCGGCAGCCCGCCGCAGACCATGATCAGGCACGCCGCGCCGATGGCGGCGGCTTCGTCGACGGCCCGGAAGTTGTCGTCGATGGCGGTCTGCAGATCCGCCGCGCCGGTCGCGGGAAACCCGCCGCCCCGGCACAGGCCGGTGACGTGCATCCCGTGATCCGACAGCAGCCTCGCGGCGTCGTCCACGCCGCATTCGGCGAGCTTGTCGCGCCACACCGAGATGCCGCCGATGCCGTGACGCGCGTAGCCTTCGACGGCTTCGCGGAGCGTCCACTGCTTCATCGTGGTCGCCTGGTTGATCGCGATCCTGTCTAGCTCCGCCATGTCAGGCTCCGATGCCGTGAACCGCCATCACCCGGCTCATCCGTGCCGCCGCCATTTCGGGATCGCGCAGCAGGCCCGCCTTGTCAGCGAGCCGGAAGATGTCGGCGAGATGGAGGATGGAGCGCGTCGACTGCTGGCCGCCGACCATCGTGAAATGGTCCTGGTGGCCGTTGAGGTAGGCCATGAACACGACGCCTGTCTTGTAGAACCGCGTCGGCGCCTTGAAGATATGACGCGACAGCGGCACCGTCGGCGCGAAGATGTCGTGAAACTCCGCCGGCCGGTTGCCCGCCAGCGCGGTCAGCGCGGCCGACGCCGCCGGCGCGATCGCATCGAAGATGCCGAGCAGCGCGTCGGAATAACCGTCCTCGTCGCCCGCGATCAGTTCGGCGTAGTTGAAATCGTCGCCGGTATACATGCGCACGCCCACAGGCAGGCCGCGGCGCATCCGGATTTCCTTGTCCTTGTCGAGCAGCGAAATCTTGATGCCGTCGACCTTGGCGGCGTTGCGCGACAGTACGTCGAGACAGACGTCCATCGCCGCGCGATGGTCGCCGTGGCCCCAGTATCCTTCGAGCGCCGGGTCGAACATTTCGCCGAGCCAATGGACGATCACCGGCTCCTTCACCTGGCCGAGAATACGGTCGTAGACCGCGCCGTAATCGTCGGGCGATTTCGCGCAGGCTGCGAGCGCCCGGCTCGCCATCAGGATGATGCGCCCGCCGCACGCCTCGACGGCTTCGCACTGTTCCTCGTATGCGCGGATCACGTCGTCGAGCGTGAGATCGGGGGAGGGCGCCAGGTGGTCTGTGCCCGCGCCCGATGCGACGACGGCGCCCGGGACGTCGCGGGCGGCGTCGACGCTGCGGCGGATCAGCTCCAGCGAGGTCGGCCAGTCCATCCCCATGCCGCGCTGGGCGGTGTCCATCGCTTCGGCGACGCCGAGACCGAGCGCCCACAGGTGCCGGCGGAACGCGATGGTGCGATCCCAGTCGACGGTGCAGTCGACCCACGGGTCGTTGTCGGCGGCCGCGTCGGACACGACATGGGCGGCCGCGTACGCGATGCGGTTGAATGGTCGGTCGGCGCGTTCCGGAAAATCGCGCGGCGGCGACGTCTCGAATTTTTCGAGACCGTCGCCGGAAACGGGAAGCTCGATGACGGCCATCGCGCTATTCCGGCAGTTCTTCGATGTCGACCCAGCGGCGTTCGCGCCAGCTCTGCATGGCGGCTTCGGCAAGCTGCACGCCCTTTGCGCCCTCGCGCAGGTTCCAGTGAAACGGCGTGTCCTCGTAGAGGCTCCTGATGAACATCTCCCATTCGGACTTGAAGCCGTTGTCGAAAATCATGTCCGCGCCGTATTCGCTCCATGTGCCGAAGAAGTCGATGGTCTGGGGCTCGTCCGGGTTCCAGACCGGAGACGGCGTTGCGGGGCGGTCCTGGACGAAACATTTCGTCAGGCCGGAAACGGCCGCGCCGTGCGTGCCGTCGGCATGGAACGTGACGAGATCGTCCTTGCGGACCCGGGTGCACCAGGATGCGAAGATCTGCGCGACCGCGCCGTCGCCGATTTCGACCAGGGCATAGGAAGCGTCGTCGGCGTCGGCATCGTAGGGTTCGCCGTTCTCGTCCCAGCGCTTGTCGATATTGATGCGGCCGAGACAGCTCACGCTCTTGACCGGGCCGAACGTCTTGTCGAGCACGTAGCGCCAGTGCGGCATCATGTCGAGGATGATCCCGCCGCCGTCGGCCTTGCGGTAATTCCAGCTCGGCCGTTGCGCTTCCTTCCAGTCGCCTTCGAACACCCAGTAGCCGAAATCGATCTTCACCGACAGAAGCCGGCCGAAGAAACCTTCGTCCATCAGCTTCTTCATCTTCTGGAGGCCGGGCAGGAAGATCTTGTCCTGCACGACACCGTGGCGGATGCCGGCCTTTGTGGCGCGCTGGTATACGTCGAGCGCATCCTCCAGCGTTCCCGCGGACGGTTTCTCGCAATAGATGTCCTTGCCGGCATCGATGGCTTTGCGCAGCAGTTCGGCGCGGAGGTTGGTGCTCGCAGAATCGAAGAACAGCGTGTCGTTCGGGTCGGCGATGGCGGCGTCGAGATCGGTCGTCCAGCGCTCGATGCCGTGGGCCCGGGCGAGGCCCTCGACCTTGTCGCGGTTGCGGCCGACCAGGACCGGATCGGGCATGACCCGGTCGCCGTTGGCAAGCTCGACGCCGCCCTGTTCCATGATCGCGAGTACAGAACGGATCAGGTGCTGGTTGGTCCCCATGCGGCCGGTCACGCCGTTCATGGTGATACCGAGGCGATGTTCCGTCATTCTGCTTTCCCTCCTAGGTTTTCGGCGGCGACGAACCGTCCGATCACGTCGTGAACATGCGCGCGCCAGCGTTTCAGCTCCGACGGATCGTACAGATCACGGTCGAAGAAGACCGACAGCGAGCGCCCGTTGGACAGGTAATAGTACGTGAGGCCGACGATGCTGATGTAGAGATGCGCGCCGCTGATCCCTGACCGCAGTTCGCCGCCGCGGGCGCCGCGGACGAGCACCTTATCGATCATTTCCTCGAACGGCAGGTTGATCTCCCGGACGCGGCTCGACGTCTTCAGGTGCCGCGCGAGGTGGAGATTCTCGTCGTTCAGGAGGGTGATCGCATGGGGGTTCGCGAGGTAGAAGTCGACGACGAAGTCGACGAGTCTGGTTATCGCCTCGCGCGGCGATCCGGTCTCGAGGTCGAGCGCGGCACTGTCGCGGCAGATCGCTTCGTACAGCTCGTCGAGGACCGCGCCGAACAGATCGTCCTTGCTGCCGAAATAGTGATAGAGCATTCGCTTGTTGATGCCGGCGCGGTCGGCGATCTCGTCCACGCGCGCCCCGTCGAGCCCCTGGGCCGCGAAGACTTCCCGCGCGGCGGCGAGTATCCGGCGCTGCGAGGCGTCCGGATCGCGTTTCGTCGATGGTCTGCTGCGTTCGGCGGCGTTCTGGTCGGGCATTCGCGCTGGTCCGTGGTCAGGTCCGGTCCGTTGCGCGGGAGCCGGGGGCGTGGTTCGATTGACAGGTCGGCATCGCGCCACTACCCTCAAATAACTATTTAGTTACTTACGCGATCGGCGCCGCGCCGGCAAGGAATATGATCATGGATAGCACCCCTCGCATCAAGACGACCACGGTCGGTTCCTACCCGGTGCCCGCCTGGCTGGGCAACAGCCCGTCGGAACAGGACATCGTCGACGCAACGCGCGTCATCCTGCACACCCAGGAAACGGCCGGCCTCGACGTCGTTTGCGACGGCGAGGTCTACCGATACGATCTCAGTCATCCCGAGACCAACGGGATGATCGAGTATTTCACGGCGCCCATGGGCGGCGTCCGGTCGGCACTGACCTTCGACCTGATCCGCGAGTTCGAGAACGACGGATCGATGGGATGGCGGCGGCTTCCCGCCGGTATCGTCGAAGAACCCGTCACGAGCGGCACGATGAATCT
This sequence comes from Alphaproteobacteria bacterium, assembly GCA_038148075.1. GTDB lineage: Bacteria > Pseudomonadota > Alphaproteobacteria > MPNO01 > UBA830 > JAYQUR01. The sequence continues at coordinate 6,285 of JAYQUR010000141.1, forward strand.
CGCACTGCCCTGTCGGCGCGCCAAGTCGTTGGCGCAGAAACCCTTCAAGTTCGCCCTGACCGGTCCGCACATGCTGGCCAAGACGCTGGTCGACCGTCACTACGGCAACATTCACGACCTTACCGATGCGATTGCCGACGTCCTGGCGGAGCAGGTTTCGCGCCTCGATGCGGACATCGTCCAGATCGACGAGGCGAACCTTCCCGGCCATCCGGAGGAATGGGAATGGGCCGCGGCGGCGATGAACAAGGTGCTCGATGCCGTGCCGGGCATTCCGGCGGTCCATCTCTGCTTCGGCAATTATGCCGGCCAGCAGCCGCAGGACGGCTCTTGGGGGCGCCTGATGGATTACCTCAACGCCCTCCACGCCGACCACGTGGTCATGGAGTGCGCGCACCGCCCGGCGGAGGAACTCGTCGCGTTCCGCGAACTGCGTCCGGAGATCGGCCTCGGCCTCGGCGTCCTCGACGTCAAGTCCACCGTTGTCGAGAGCGCCGACGGGATTGCGCGCCTGATCGGCCGCGTCGAGGAGATCATGGGCGAGGGGAGGGTGACCTACATCCACCCCGACTGCGGGCTGTGGAACCACAAGCGCTACGTCGCCGACCGGAAGATCGCCGCCCTCAATGCCGGGCGGGATCTCTATCTCGGGCTCGCCCGCACGAACGCCGCCTGAGGCTCATTCCATTCCGAGAAGGCCGTAGATGCGCCTTGTATAGGCGCCGAAATCCTCGTGCGTCTTGATCTCGAGGCGGCGCGGGTAGGGGAGTTCCACCGTCATGTCGTCCGCCATGCGGGCCGGTCCGGACGTGAGGACCACGACGCGGCTGCCCAGGAACACCGCCTCCTGGATTCCATGGGTCACGAACAGGATCGTCTTGCCGCTTTCTTCCCATATGCGCAGCAGTTCGATGTTCATGTGTTCGCGCGTCAGCGCATCCAGCGCGCCGAACGGCTCGTCCATCAGCACCACCTTCGGGTCGTGCACGAGCGACCGGGCGATGGCCGCCCGCTGCTGCATGCCGCCCGACAGCTCGTACGGATAGCTGTCCTCGAACCCGTCGAGGCCGACGAGGTTCAGAAGGTCGCGTCCGCGTTCGCGCGCCTCCGCCATCGGAAGGCCCAGTATTTCGGCGGGCAGGAGGACGTTTTCGAGCACCCGGCGCCACTTGAGGAGGAGCGGCTGCTGGAAAACCATGCCGATGTCCCGTTCGGCCCGAAAGGCCGACTCCCCCGCGTCGCCGATGCTCAGATGTCCCTCGCTCGGCTCGTACAGACCGGCGATCATCTTGAGAACCGTCGTCTTTCCGCATCCGGACGGGCCGACCAGCGCAACGAGTTCGCCGCGCTCCACGTCGAAGGTGACGTCGGAAACGGCAAGAAACGTCTCGCCGCGGGTCTCGAAGGTTTTGCGGACGCCGCTGAGGCGAATAAACGGTTCGGTCATCACGATCGCCTCACCCGACCCGGGCGTCGCGCGGGACGACCAGTTTCTCGAGCAGGATGACCAGCCCGTAAAGCACGGACCCCACGAAGGTGATAAGCAGCACGGCCATGAACATCGCGGCCGTATCGAGCTCTACCTGGCGCTGGGTCATCACGTAGCCGAGACCTTCTTCGGATGCGATGAATTCGCCGACGATCGCGCCCGCGACGGCGAGCACGACCGCGACCTTCATGCCGGAAAAAATATAAGGGAGGGAGCCCGGCAGCTGGATCTTCAGGAAAATCTGCCAGCGTGTCGCCCGCAACGTCCGGACCAGGTCGATCAGCTCGGGCTCGACCTCTTTCAGACCGCGCGCCGTCGTGATCAGGATCGGAAGGAAGCTGATTGCGAACGCCATCAGGATGTTCGACGACATCCCATAGGAGAACCAGACGATGAAGATGGGCCCCAGCGCGACCTTGGGGATCATGTTCAGGCTGATCAGCAG
>JAYQUR010000142.1:0-8187 GCA_038148075.1 Alphaproteobacteria bacterium
CAACAAGGTTCACAATCACCCCGGCGCCGTGTGGTCGGCCGTCTACTATGTCAGCGCCGGGGAACCGGACCCGAAAATTCCCGGCAACGGCAATTTCGAGTTCATGGATCCGCGACCCGGAAACATCCATGGCGGCAAGGAGGTTCTTCCTCCCGAAGCGGGGACGCTGATGGTATTCCCGTCATGGCTTTACCATTACGTGAATCCCTATTTCGGGAAGGGCGAGCGCATTTCTATCGCCTTCAACATGAACGTCGAGATATTGCGGGACGCACCCGGGCGCTGACGGCGAATCCGTCAGTTCTTTCTGCGGATGAAGGGCCCCTGGGCGAGCGCCAGGCCCGAATCCACCTCTTCCTCGAACAATTCCATTCCGTCGTCTTCGAACCACTGTGTCAGCGGCTCTCCTTCGACATGCGCGTCCGTGATGCTGCGGACATTCTGGACGAGAAAGCAGAGAAGCTTGACGATGAACGGGTCCGCCTTCTCGAGCTTGCGCTTGAGCATTTCCCGGCGAATGACGATTACCGTGCACGGTTCGACCGCGACGGCGCCCGCCATGCGAGGCGCATCGTCGATCAGCGCCATTTCGCCGAAGATGGAGCCCGGCGCCAGCCGGCCCAGCGTTACTTTTCCGGCGCCTGACTTGCGGACGATGTCCACAGCGCCCGATTGCAGGATGTAGGCGCAATCGCCTTCCTGGCCTTCCTGAAAAATCACGCGGCCTGCCGGGAACGAATGGCGGTCCAGGATCGGCGGGTGATCGAGGGAACTGGTAAGCATTTCAATGACCGGTTTCGAAGAATACGAGCCTTCCGGCTATGTGGCCGACGTCGAATTTTATATAAGGAAGCTTAACGATTTGTATTTCGGAGCAGCGGCCGCCGGTTCCTGAGATTTCATGACGTTCCGGCGTACCTCCGCCCATGGGTCGATGCGGCAAAAAAAAGAATATCGGCAGCGGCCTGTATCGCGCTTCTCCACGCCATTCCGGCGTTCGCTCAAACCCCTGCGATCGATTCGACCGGCGAAGGCGAGCGGCGCGAACGCGAGCAGATCGAGCGGACGTGGCGGGAGGCGGAACGCGCGCGTCTGCAGCGTCTGCTGGACAGCGGCGGCGACGTGACCTATGCGGACGTTCTCAAGGATCCCGACAACATTCCGCTGAACTACCGGTTCGCGCAGACCTAGATCCGGAACGGTAACGTTCGCGGCGCCAGTGCGACGCTCGAAAGAATACTCCTGCTGGATCCCGGTCGGCCGGATGTGCGCCTGCTTTACGCCGTGGTGCTGTTCCGGCTCGACAACCTCGAGGATGCGGAGCGCGAATTGCTCGCCGTCCGCGACCTGCCGATGGCACCGTCGCTGAAGGCCGAAGTCGAGAGCTTTCTGGATCAGATCGCCCAGCGGCGCAAACGGCTGCGCTTCGACGTACTGGTCAGTCTCGGCGCGCAGTACGACTGGAACGGCAATTCGGCGCCTCTGACGGGCTCGCGCCTCGTTGGCGGTTTTCGCGTCCCGCTCGAGGTAGGCGACCGGCGGCACAGGGAATTCTCGACGAACGGCACCGCCCGGGCCGCATTCGAATACGATCTCGCGTTCCAGAGACGCCACAGCCTCAACGGTGCCGTCACGGCTTACAAGACCGAGCATCTGCACGAAGATCAACTCGATCTAGAGGTTGCCGGGCTGGAAGTCGGCGCGGAGCTGACTTACGAACCCGTGATCGTCGCGCCGACGCTTTCCTATTCCAAGGTCAGGCACGCCCATCAGCGTTATCTGTCGATTGCCCGGGCGGAGGCGGAGACGTCCTATCAGGTCACCAAGAAAACCCTTCTGAACGCGACGCTCGGTTGGGAGGATCAGCACTTCAACAGTCTCAACGTCAGTACCACCGCGTTCGAAAAGGAAGGGCGTCAGTTCGATATCGAAATCGGCGCCAGCTACCTGCCGGAACCGGTGCTGCGGCTCGGCGCACACGCGAAGGTCTACGACAAGAACGCCAAGACGCCCTTCAATACCTATCATCGATACGAAGCAGGTCTGGAGTCGACGCTTCTGCTCAATGGCGGGCGCTTCGTCATCGCGTCGCTCACGGTCCAGAAGGACAGCTACAAGGCGCCCGATAGGTTCATAAGCGCCGATACGCGGCGCGATGTCACGGCGCGCGCGCGTATTCTGTTCGGCTTCCCCGTATCCAACCTCTTCGGGCCGGAATGGGCAAAACATCTGGACGGCGTCACGGCGACGGTTTCTGTCGAACGCTTCCATTCCACGTCCAATCTTCCCGACTATACCTACCGGAATATCGCGATCGCCGCCGGATTGAGCCGTAAATGGACGTTTTAGGCCCCGCGTCGTAGGATTCGCGGCCCCGCCGAGCGGGCAGCGAGCGGGTTAACGGCCGGTAACCCATTGAAAAAAATGTGTGATGGCGGTCACACCAAAGGCCGTTTCCGCTTGTTCGGGGCTATTGCCGGGCGCATATCGGGGGCGTGACGTCAGTGGTTTCGACAGGAAGTGGAAGCGTTATGGTCAAGTCGATCTTCAGGTCGTTCGTAGGCGCCGCTGGCGTCACGCTTGTCCTTGTTGCCGGTATGGTCGAGGCGTTCGAGGTGCAGGCGCAGCAGGTTTCCGCCGCCCGCGCGGTCCAGGCCGGCGTTGCGGCGGCCGTTCGGGGCGACGTTCGTCTTGTTTCCTACACGGCGCCGCAGACCGTCGGGCGGATCATCGTTTCGGGCGGCGGCGCGGATGTGAACATCACGCGACCGAATTTCGGGACCGTCGTAAGCGGTGCGGCCGCGCCGACGCCGCCCGTTCGCTGGACGCCGCAGCAGATGAACGCGCTCACCGGCGCGCTCCGGGCAGCGCCCGCTTCGCCGCAGGAGGAAGCGGCGCCGGCGGGGAACGCCGGTACCCCGCAGCAGGAATCCCAGGGCCCGCAACAGGAGCAGCAGGAAAACCAGGCGACGCAGAACGAGACCGCGCCGGCCGCGGATTCCCCTCAGTCGCCGCTAACCCCCGCTTCCGAGACGGCCGCGGACGCACCGGTCGGCGTCGAGGGATCGGTGACGCAGCAGGCCGGTCAGGACATCGGTGCCGCGGTGATCTTTTCAGGTCTGCTCAACAAGGTTTCCAGTACGCAGACCAAGCTCGGCACCGACAGCGGCAATCTGATCGAAACGCTCAAGGCGACCCTGAGCGGGATCACCACGGTCGCGCAGTTGACCCAGATCGCGACCGGCACGTTCAACTACGACACCGTCAACGTGCCGTTCACCGCCAACTCGTCCTACGACTTCAACTACAGTCTCGATTTCTCGAGTCGGACGCACACCGGATCGGTCACGATCCATACGTCCACCGCGGACGGTTTCGGCGCTTCGGCTTCCGGCACTTTCGATCTCATGCATGACCCTTTCACGAGCGCGAACTCGTCGCTGTCGATCACTGAAGGCGGAACGGGAACGCATGTGCCCGGCCTCAACAGCAACGACAACCGAATTCAGGTGGACTACAGGTTCGTCAACGACGGAGGCCTTGCCACGCGGATCGAACACCAGGTCCAGTATCGCGAGCCGGCGGCCGGCGGCGGCACCTCGCTCAGCGCAAGCGGCAGCAACGACCGGCCGAACAACTGACGGCGGCTGCCCGCGCGTCGAAACCGGACGTCTGGCGGACGTCTATAAGACCGTGTCGCCGTTGATGACTTTGTCGGGGTCGAGGTAACCGAAGCGCGCCATCGTCTTGCCGCAACGTTTCACGATCTTTTCGATGTCGGCGTCGGTCAGGTGTTCCTTCCAGTCGCCCGTAACGCCCTTGCGGAAAAAACGCTCGGAAGAAGCGGGCCGCTCGACGAATCCGCTTTCTGCCTCGGCGCTGGCGAGCGCCTCGAAACTGCTGAACTCGATCGACCGGCGGAGTCGCTCGTTATCTTGGGAATAGCCCAGAAAATCGCGTATACGGCCGAACGTGTTCCACGCGTCGGACAAAAGATCCTCGTACCGCACCGTCTCGACGATCGAGGACGGCTGCGATGTCCAGCTCTCCACGTGTTCGTCCCACGTCCCGATCGGCTGCGGAACGGAATTCCCCGTACCGGGCATCTGTGCAGTCTCGGTCACGAGCATCTCGGCTGCGCGCGAGGCGGAAACGCCGAAATGGAAGCCCATCGATACGGCAACGTCGAGCGGGTTGCGGACGATGTAGATCGCCTTCCACGTGTGTTGCGGCGCGATAGTCGGGACGCCGTCGACTGCGCCGCAGATGATGTGGGTTTTAACCGGAACGATGCCGCCCGACATCGACGCGACGTAGCCCTGCACCGCCGGCTGCAAGGCGTTGATTTCCCGCGGGCTCAGCTCTTCGAACGGCTTTCCGCTGACGGCCGCGAAATGGGAACGGGCCCGCACGTCGGCCGTAAGCCTCCGAAGCTCGTTAATATCGATCGGATCTGCCCGGTCGGCAGCGTAGTTGGCGAGGAAAATCCGCATCCAGGTGTTGCCGGATTTCGGATAGGACGCGATCCAGAGAATGCCTGACGCCATCGAATGATCCCGAAAGGAGAGAATGACGCACTTATCACGAACGAACCGACGAACTCCGCCGCACTTTGAGCGCGAAAAAAAAGATTTGCATCAATTATTTGACCGGCTATCCCGAATTCGCGCGTTTCGGATTGTTCGCGTATGCAATCGTCATCGGTCGGGCGCGGAAAGCCGGTGCGAACCCCCGCGCTAACCGCGGCATATCGCAGGTGGCGGGCGTCGTTCGTTCTTCGAGGGTCAGGCAGTCGTTTGCGAACGTCCCCGCGTTTCGCGGTGCCAGATATAGAGCCCGCTGGCGATCACGATCGCCGCGCCGATCATAGAAACGCCGTCCGGATACTGGCCGAAAACGATGATGCTGATGATCGTCACCCAGATAATCTGGGTATAGAGGAATGGCGACAGGGTCGACACGTCGGCGACTTCGAACGCGCGGATCAGCAAATAGTGGCCGAATCCGAACAGGGCGCCCGTCGCGACCATCAGTGTCCAGGCGAACGCGTCCGGCGTCTTCCAGACGAATGGGACGATGCAGGACATCACGACCACGCCGACCGCAGATGTCCAGAACAAGCTGGTCCGCGTGTCCTCGGTTCGGCCTGCGATCCGGGTCATGATCTGGTAGGCGGCATAACAGACCGCGGTGCCGAGCGGCAGGATCGCAGCCCAATGCATCACGCCGAGACCGGGACGGATGATGACCAGGACGCCTGCGAAGCCGACGAAAATGGCGCACCAGCGCTTGATTCCGACTTTCTCGCCGAGGAAGGGGATAGAGAGTGCCGTGACGAGCAGCGGCGACGCGAAATTGATGGCGACGGCTTCCGGCAGCGACAGATAGATCAGCGCCGTGAAGAACGTGACCGTTCCCAGCATCAGCGCGACCGATCGGGCGAGGTGCAGGAACGGACGCGTCGTCTTCATCTGGCTGACGATGCCGGTCCGCGAGAAGATCAGCAGGAAGACCAGGGCATGGAAAACGTAGCGCGCCCAGACGACCTGCAGGATGTCGTAGTCTTTCGCCAGCGTTTTCACGCAGGCCTCGCCCATACCGAAAAAGGCGACCCCCGCGCACAGCAGCGCGATCCCGAGGGAGGGGTTCTGCACCCTGGCCGTCGTTATCTCCAACGGACCGCCTCGCCCGGCGGTTTCAGCCCCAGACCTCTCTGGCGATGTCGACGATCGCGCCGAGCTTCGCTTTCTGCTCCTCTACGGAGATCAGATTGCCGATCGCGTTCGACGAGAAACCGCATTGGGGCGACAGGCAGAGCTGGTCGATGTCGACATACTGCGCGGCTTCCTCGATCCGGCGCAGAATTTCGTCGCGCGGCTCCATCCGGCCCCGTTTCGTCGTCAGCAAGCCGAGCACGATCTTCGGGCCTCCCCTCGGCACGAAGCGAAGTGGCTCGAAGCCGCCGGAGCGCTCGTCGTCGTATTCGAGGAAGAAGCCGTCGACCTTTGTCAGGTTGAAGACCTTTTCGGCGATGACTTCGTATCCGCCCGATGCGAACCACTGGCTCTGCGCGTTGCCACGGCAGAGATGAACGCAGACCGCCATGTCGTCGGGCCGATCCCGGATCGCGTCGTTGATCAGTGCGGCGTAGGTCGCCGGCAGTTGGTCAGGATCCTCGCCAAGTTTGCGCGCGCCGTCGCGCATCTTCTCGTCACAGAGATAGGCGAGGTTCGTGTCGTCGAACTGGACGTAACGGCAGCCGGCATCCGCCAGGCCGGCGAGTTCCTCGCGGTAGACCCGCGCCAGGTCGGCGAAAAAGCCATCCATCTCCGGATAGGCTTTTTTGTCTATCGCCTCGCGACCGCCGCGGAAGTGGGTCATGGTCGGCGACGGGATCGTGATCTTGGGCGTCCGGTCGGTGAGGTCTGCCATGACCTTGTAGTTCTCGACCTCGCAGCCTTCGGCAGGCCGTTCCATCGTCCTGGTGATGTACGCGACGAACGGCGCTTTTTCAGGGTCGATGGACTCGCCTTCCGCGCCTTCCGGCATCATGCGGCGAAAATCCACGCCGCCGATCTTGCTGAGGAAGTCGAAGTGGAAATTCTCGCGGCGGTATTCGCCGTCGGTAATCGACTGGAGGCCGATTTCCTCCTGCATCTCGACGACCTCGGCGATCGCCTTGTCTTCCTGCGTGCGAAGCTCCGACGCGTCGATGTCCCCGGCCTTGAACTGCTGGCGCGCCACGAGAAGCCATTCGGGGCGTTGCAGGCTGCCGACATGGTCGGCGCGGAAAGGGCCTTTGGCGTTGGCCATGATGGATCGCTCCCGTTCGTTAGCGGCGGCGCCCGGGCGGCGACGCGGTGCCCCGTGGTTTACCCGGTTTCGCCCGGTTCCGCGACTCCCCGCCTCTATTTCATCGTGGACATGCGCGTCGGGACGATTCGCGTCACTACCATCGCGTCCCGGTCGAGCATATCCGAGAGCCGCGGCAGCATCTCGTTCTGCCACCAGTCGTTTTCGTAAATCGCCTTGTATTGTTCTTCGCGCTGTTCCTCGCTTTCGAAGCGGCGCATCCAGCAGAAGACGGAATCGTCGGTTTCGCCTCGGAACATGCCGCAGACGATCACTCCGTTCGCGACCTGGAACGGCAGGATTTCCTTCTCCATGCAATCGAGCCAGTTTTCCATCTGGCCTGGTTTCACCTTGTATTGCCGTAACTCGTAAAACGCCATCTCGGTTTCCTCCTTGTTCGATCGAGAATGTTTTGCTCGCCTCGTCGAGCGTTGTCCAATAACGTTCCGCCAAAATCAACCGGGGGAGACGGAAGGGTGAGCATAACCGGGACTCGTACCGAGACAGGTCGCGACCAAAGCGGGAACGACGGCATCGGCCGATTTCCCGTCCCCGACCTTGCCGATGTCCCCCAAGACATCCGCGCGCGCATGGAAGCGGTACAGGAGAAGGCCGGCTTCATCCCCAACGTGTTTCTCGCGCTCGCCTGGCGACCGGACGAGTTCCGTGCGTTCATGGCCTATCACGATGCGCTGATGGAGAAGGACGGCGGGCTTACGCCTGCCGAACGCGAAATGATCGTGGTCGCGACGAGCGCTGCCAACGATTGCCTGTACTGCGTTATCGCGCACGGCGCCATTCTCCGGATACGGGCGAAGAATCCCTTGATCTCCGATCAGGTGGCGACGAACTACCGCAAGGCGGACATCACCGCCCGTCAGCGGGCGATGCTCGATTTCGCGATGAGGGTCTCCCTGGAAGCCCACACCGTTTCGGAAACAGATTTCGACTCGCTCGCGCGCCACGGTTTCTCTCAGGACGAAGTCTGGGACATTGCCGCCATCGCCTCGTTTTTCGCGATGTCCAACCGGCTTGCGAACGCCACCGGTCTCAGGCCGAATCCAGAGTTCTATTCGATGGGGCGCTAGGCGGGCCGCATTCAAGAGAAGATTTAGATTTGTATCTTTGACGCCGAGGTTCTGGCCGGAGGCGTAAGCCGCCCTATTTTCTTCCGGACTGCGAAGATCAGGGTGACTTTGCGTGACCGACAGATTGAAGGGCGCGCCCGTCCGGACGGAAGGGCTGCTGAACGAACTGCTCACCGGCACGGCGACGCCGTCCGAAATTACGATCGTCCTCGGCCAGACGGCGAAAGACCTGGTCGCGACCCGGCCG
>JAYQUR010000143.1:0-8142 GCA_038148075.1 Alphaproteobacteria bacterium
ATCTAACGCCTTTCGTCGGCAGGCGAAACCGTGCGTTACTCGGCGGCTGTCCCTGCCGCGTCGGGGTCGAGATGCCGGAGTTGCGGCGCGACGTGTTCCATGAACATGGTCATGGACCGGGCCCGTTTCTCGCGCGTCGCCCAGTCCTTTCCGCAGACCGTCAGGAACGTTCCGAACCCGCCGGATGCGTCGTAGAATTCGCGAATCGTACCGGCGACGGTGTCTGGATCGCCGACGACGTAGAAGCCGGCCTCGACGAGAGCCTCGATCGCGCGTTCGTCATTGGGCACGTCGACCTTGAAGACGTTCTTCAACATCTTGAGGAAGCCGCGCTCGGCCTGGACGGAAACCTCGTAGGTCACTGACGGCCGCAGGTCCTCGATCGCCTGTTCGACCGAATCGGCGAGATAGACGATCCGCGATGCCGTGATGTTGGCAAGCGGACGGGGGTTGCCGGCAGCGCGCGCCGCTTCCGCATAGATCGCGGACTTGGCCTTCAGGCGATCCGGCGCCTCGAGAAATGCGGACAGCAGCGTATAGCCGCGTTCGCCGGATATCCGGATCATCTCCTCGGAATCGGTCGCGGTCGCCATCGGCATGTGCGGCGCGGACGCGGGCTTGGGCAGCGCAACCACGCCCTGGCCCTTCCAGTGCTTTCCGTCCCAGTCGAAGATTTCGTCTGTCGTCCAGCATTTGAGGATGAAATCGAGCGATTCCATCAGCCGCTCGTGGCGGTCGTCGAAAGTGAGGCCGCGTTCGGCCGAGAACAGCGGCGACGGAAAGCCGGAGCCGAAACCGAAAATGAAGCGGCCTTCCCCCAGCAGGTGTTCGATGACGGCGGCCTGGATGGCGGCGTCGAGCGGGTGCTGGATGTGCAGCAGCTTGACGGCGGCCCCCATGCGGATGTTCTCGGTGAGCGCGGCCGCCTTGCACATCATGAACTCCGGCGCCGGAATCGTATCGACGCGGTTGATGTAAGGAGGTTCTCCGTGATGCTCGCTGATATACGCGTCGCGGAAACCGAGCTTGTCCGCCAGAACGATTTCCTGAATGTCTTCTTCGTAGGTTCGCCCGGCGCTGGTATGCGGCCGAAAGCCGTTCGAGAAAATTCCGAATTCCATGGGAGCTCCTAAGGCTGCGTGCCCGGAGCTTAGTCGTCCCCGCCGATTGCGGCAATCGCCGCGGGCGAACCGTCAGTCGCCGCGGTTGTCGTTCGCGGCGACCGCGCCGAGGTCGTTCATGTCCTCGATCATGTTGCGCCAGCGTGCCTCGCCGAACTGCGCGGCGAGGCGTTCCTGCGCCTCGCGCCAGACCGGGGTCGCGCGTTCGATCGCCGCTTCGCCGTCGGCGGTCAGCGAGACGACGCGCTCGCGCCGGTCTTCTCCGGGACCGGTCCGGATCAGGCCCTGCTGCTCGAGAACCTTCAGGTTGCGGGTAAGCGTGGTGCGGTCGAGCGCCAGATGTTCTGCCAGCCGGGTCACCGAGGCGGGGCCCATCATGCCGACCGCGCCCAGCATGGTGAACTGAGTCGCCTTGATGCCGCTGGGCGCCATGATGTCGTCGTAGAACTGCGTCACCGCCCGGGCAGCGCGGCGCACGTTAAAACACGTGCAATGCCACGCAATTCGGACGTGGGTGGGATTCGGAAGGGTATCATTTCCAGCCATAATAAGTGTATTTACACTAAACAAAGCGAATCGCATAGCCTTGGGAATTTTTTCGCCCTAACATTCGCGGAATGGCAAGCGACCCCAACCCCCACCCGCCCAGACCCTGGCTGCGTTTCGGCCTGGCTCTCGCCATAGGCGGAGTTTCGCTTTATCTCCTTGTCTCCGAGTTTCCCCAGGCGCTGGAAAACGGCGACGAGTTGCCCCGGCTAGTCGCGCTTGTACTCCTGTTGGTGGTCGTTGGTTTTTTTCGATGGACGATCTGCGGATGAGCGCCGGCACATTTGTGCGCCAGGCATCGGCGTGGATCGCGATCGGCGCACTGGCGATCCTCGCCTACAGCTATCGTGCGGAATTCCAGGAAGCCGGATATCGTATATACGGGGAGTTGCGTCCCGACAGCGCTCTGGTCGGCAGCGACGGAAACGTCGTTATCCGGCGAAGCGCTGACGGTCATTTCCATGTCACCGCAGATGTCGAAGGCAGGGCGATCAAGTTTCTTGTCGACACGGGCGCAACCTCGGTGGCCCTGACACGAGCGGATGCAGCATCCCTTGGCTTCGATCGCAGCCGGCTTCGGTTCAGGATTCCGGTGCGCACGGCTGGAGGAGTCGTTCCGGCGGCCCCCGTATCCCTGTCGTCGATCAACATCGGAAATATCGAGATCCGCAACGTGGAGGCGCTCGTGAGCCGTCACAGCCTGAGCCAGTCCCTGCTCGGCCTCAGCTTTCTCGACCGGCTGTCGGGATACGAAGTCTCCGGGAACACGATGATCCTCAAACCCTGATCGGCTATACAGGCGACATGGTAAAACTTGACAAGATCTACACGAAGGGCGGCGACCGGGGCGAAACGTCGCTCGGCGACGGGAGCCGCGTTGCGAAACACTCGCTCCGCATCTGCGCGCAAGGCGACGTGGACGAAACGAACGCGGCGATCGGGCTGGCCCGGCGGCACGCTCCGGCGGGCCCGGCGGACGAATCCCTCGCGCGCGTCCAGAACGACCTTTTCGATCTCGGTGCCGACGTCACGCGGCCCGGCGGCGACGCGACCGACGGGGGCCTGCGCATCCAGGCGGCGCAGGTCGCCCGGCTGGAACGCGAGATCGATGCCGCGAACGAGGGGCTCGCGCCGCTGAAATCCTTCGTCCTTCGCGGCGGAACGGATTTCGCCGCGGCGCTGCATTTCGCCTGCACGGTCTGCCGCCGGGCGGAGCGGTCGATGTGCGCGCTCGCCGAATCGGAGACTGTTAATTCCCGCGCCCTCGCCTATATCAATCGCCTGTCCGATCTGTTGTTCGTCCTCGCGCGCGCGGCAAACGACGGCGGCAGAACGGACGTCCTGTGGCAACCGGGCCTGACGGCGGACGACAGCGGCAAGTAGACACACCGGATGGCGAAACGGGAGCCAGGGATTTAAGGTCCGGCGATCATGGGTAGGATTTCGAAGATCGGCATCGCGCTCGCGATGCTTCTCCTCTCGGGGCAGGCGGCCGTCGCGACGACGGCGCAGGGCGTTGCCGCGTTTCAGCGGGGGAAGTACGAGGAGGCGCTGAAGTTCCTTGTCCCGCAGGCCGAGAACGGCGATTCCGGGGCCATGTTCGCGCTGGGCCAGATGTACGCTACAGGCCGCGGCGTCGAGAAGGACCTGAAGAAGGCAGCCGATTACTTCCACAAGGCCTCGGAGCTCGGCAATGCGGAAGCGCAGCAGAGCTTCGGCTCGGCGCTGATGCTGGGCGAGGGCGTAGAGCAGGACATGATCGAAGCGCTGAAATGGTTCATCGTCTCGGCGCGCAAGGGCAACAAGGCGGCCAATGTCTATGCCGGAAACGTCGCCAGGTTCATGACTCGAGACATGCGGCTCGAGGCGCGGAGCAAGGCGCTGAAATGGCAGCAGGACTTCGACAAGCGGACCGGTACGGCGAAATAGCCACGCCGGCTTGGGGTGGGTCGCGACGCCCCGGTCCGGCGCGCATGCGCTTCTTCTAACGCCCGGGGGATACCCTGGCAGTCATCCCGATATGGCCGGCGGCATCCAGCGCCCACAGATCTATTTCGCCGCCGTCGAGCGGTTCGGCGCCGAGCGTGAAGTCGCCGTCATCGTAGATCGGCCGGCCGGAGCGGAACGAGAACGCCGCAGCGTCGAAGTCGGGCCGGTGCTCGCGCACCATCTCCATCATCAGGCGCGCAATCAGGGTTCCCTGCACCAGCAGGCCGGGATAGCCGCGCCCGCGCACGTAGTCGCGATCGTAATGAATGCGGTGAGAATTGAAGGTCACCGCCGAATGCCGGAACATCAGCACGGGGTCCGGCGAGATCGTGCGCGACCAGACAGCTTCGCCGGGTGGCGCGGGCGGCGGTGGAGACGCGGGTTTCCCGTCGCCGTTTCCGGCCGACGACGGCGGCGTCCTCGGGCGATAGATGATGTCGTTCTGCTCCACCACCGCAACGCCGTCCGCATTCGATATGCGGTGCTCGACGAGGCCGACGACGAACGCGCCGGTCCGGCCCTGCTTCAGCTCGAACGAAACGACCTCGGACTCCTTGCGGATCGCGTCCCCGATCCGGAGCGGGCGACGAAACTCGTAACGCGCCCCGCCGAACAGCTTGTTGGGGAAGTCGGCCGCGGCCGGCAGAAGCCCTTCGTCCTTCGCGAGCCCGTCCGCGCCCAGCCGGGCCGGCGGCAGCTTCGCGGTGCAGAACAGCCCGTGCCACAGCGGCGGCAGCGGATCGCCCTTCGCCGGCGACGGGTCGACGTGACCGAACGCCGCCATCAGCCCCGCAACGGGCGCGGCGGTCACCTCGTCCTCGGCCGTCACGATGCTGCCGACGGCGGCCTGCAGGTTTTCGGGAACGGTCTGGGTCATGTCCCCTCAATACCGCAGCGCCGCCTCAGGCGAAAGCTGTGAAGGTTCATATGGAAGGGCGGTGCCGGCCAACCTCCTCCCGGCCACCCGTGAAGATACTGGCGTCGGGTGGCCGGGAGCGGGGAACGGGCCGGTACGAATCCGCGCAAGCGAATCGTAATTCCCTCACACAACGAGGATGCCGCGGTCGACCGCCTCCTTGCGCAGGGACGCGGGGAAATACCCCATCGCGTTGGTCTGGCGCAGGAAGCCGAGCTTCTCGTAGAAACCCTCCTTGCCGGGAACCGTCGTCAGATAGACCTTCATGCCCGACAGGCGGCGCAGCAGAGCCTGCATCATCTTGCGGCCGATGCCGCTCCGCTGGAACGCGGGGTCGACCGCAACGTCGATGATCGTCGCGTAGAACACCCCGTCGGACGTAACCCGCGCCGCGCCGACGATTTTGCCGTCGACCCAGGCGAAGCACACCAGGTAGCTGTTGGCGAAGGCCCGCTTCGTCTCCGCCGCCGTCCGTTCGACGAGCGGTGCCCCGGCATAGATTTTCGCGACCTCGGCCCAGTCGACGCCATCGCGGGTGAACGTCACCTTCGCGTAAACGTCCTTGTAGTATCGGTGGTCTTCCCGGTGGTCTATCAGAGCGCCCATGATCGTTCTCCTTTCGATGTTCGGGCTTCGGGTTCAGGCACAAAAAATCCGCCGCGCGGAGGTCCGCGGGCGGATCGGCCGGTTGCCGGTTTCGATCGAGTCTAGCTCTCTACGATCTCCCCGGCGCACACACGACCGATCCCCCGCGCGATTTTTACGGCGCGGGCGGCAGCGAGAATTCGTACGGCTGCGGTCGGATCGAAGGTCGTATGCGTCATGGGGGCCAGCTTATACGCAGATCGGCCGACAACCTCAACCGACTTTTCGAAACCCGTCGGCGCGCGCCGCCAGGAACGCGCGGCCGGCATCCGTCGCCACGACCCGCGCGGGACCGTCGCCCTGCGGCAACCGGCGGACGTAGCCGCGGTCGAGCGCGTCCTCCCAGATGGTGAGGCGCGGACACGACGTCCGCCAGGCCGTCATCGTGTCATCGTAGGTGCGGGACTTTGCGTTCACCCAAAGAACAAGGTCTGCGATCAGCGACTCCGTATGGGCGGCGGTCTGGGCGTCCGATCGGTCGTACATGGCGGTCTCCTGCGGCGGGACGGGCGGGCGAAAGGACACGACAGGCGCTTCATATCGTCCGGCGATCCTGCCGCCGGCCGCCGACCTGTCCATCCGGGCGAACAGGCCCGACAGCCAGGCCAACGCCACCATGAAAAATAGAAGGGCAAGGGCAAAGAGCGGGGACATCGGATTTCCTTTCCTGCCCACAATGATTGGCCTCGCTCCCTGCTGCAAACCGAGTTATCTTGCCCATACCATCAGTTATTTTATGGCTACGAAATGCGCAGGCTCCCCTTTCTCAACGGCGTTCGCGCCTTCGAGGCGGCGGCGCGGCTCGGCAGCTTCGCCAGGGCCGCGGACGAGCTCTCCGTCACGCCGGCCGCCGTCAGCCGCATGGTCAAGCTGCTGGAGGAACGGCTGGAGACGCCGCTGTTCGACCGTCATCCGAACGGGCTGTCGCTGACGGGGCCGGGCGCCGCCTACTCTTCGGGCCTGAGCCCGCTGCTCGACGAGCTGGCGGCGCTGACCGACCGCGTCACCGCACGCGGCTCGACGACGCTCACCGTCGGCGTCGGACCGACCTTCGCGGTGCGCTGGCTGATCCCGCGGCTCGGCGACTTCCAGCAGGCGGCGCCCGGCATCGACGTCCATATCGCCACCGGCGGCGCGGCGGCGCCTTTCAACGACGACTGGACCTGCGGCGTTGCGCTCGGCAACGGGAACTGGCCAGGGCTCTCGGCGGAGAAGCTGTTCGAGGCCGACCTGACGCCGGTCTGCACCGCGGCGACGGCGGCGCGGCTGTCGACGCCGGCGGACCTCGCCCGTGCGCCACTGCTCCGCGTCGCCCACGCGGCCGACGACTGGCCCCGCTGGCTCTCGGAAGCGGGCGCGCCGCATCTCGCGGCGACCGGGCCGGAGCTTGGATTCTACGGCCAGGCGATGCAGGCAGCGATGGACGGCGTCGGCGTCGCGATGGGCATCCGCCCCTATATCGACGACGACGTCGCGGCGGGCCGGCTGGTGGCGCCCTTCGCCCTCAGCATCCCCAAGGGCGGCGCATGGTACCTAGTCTACCGCGAGGCCCGCCGCGGCGAGCCCGCGTTCGAGGCGTTCCGGGGGTGGCTTCAGGAAGCGGCAGCCTGCTGACGGCGCCCCCTGAACTCAAATTGAAGACCTCACACCCGCTCGATAATCGTCGCGATGCCCTGTCCCACCCCAATACACATGGTGCACAGCGCGCGCTTGCCGCCGGTGCGTTCCAGCTCGTAGAGCGCGGTGGTGATCAGCCGCGCGCCCGACATGCCGAGCGGGTGGCCGAGCGCGATCGCGCCGCCGTTGGGGTTGATGCGGGGGTCGTCGTCGGCGATGCCGAGGTCGCGGGTGCACGCCAGCGCCTGAGCCGCGAACGCCTCGTTGAATTCCATCACGTCCATGTCGTCGATCGAGAGCCCGGTCTTTTCCATCACCTTACGGGTCGCCGGCGCGGGGCCGAAGCCCATGATGCGCGGCGGCACGCCGGCCGTCGCGGCGCCGACGATGCGGGCGCGCGGCGTAAGCCCGTGCTTTTTCGCCGCTTCCTCGGACGCGAGGATGAGCGCCGCCGCGCCGTCGTTGACGCCCGACGCGTTGCCCGCCGTCACGCTGCCGTCCTTGCGGAAGGCGGCGCGCAGCTTGGCGAGGTCGTCCATCGTCGAGCCGTGGCGCGGATGCTCGTCCGTGTCGACGACGATGGCGTCGCCGCGGCGCTGCGGGATCGTCACGGCGACGATCTCGCCCGCAAACCGCCCCTCCTTCTGGGCTGCCTCGGCCTTGTGCTGGGACCAGAGCGCGAACCTGTCCTGGTCCTCGCGGGTAATCTGGCGCTCCTCGGCCAGGTTCTCCGCCGTCTCGCCCATCGCGTCGACGCCGTACATCTCCTCCATCTTCGGATTGACGAAACGCCAGCCGATGGTGGTGTCGTAGATCTCGGCGTTGCGCGAGAACGCCGTCTCGGCCTTGCCCATCACGAACGGCGCGCGCGACATGCTCTCGACGCCGCCGGTGATCACGAGGTCCGCCTCGCCGGTGCGGATGGCCCGCGCGCCCTGCGCGGTGGCTTCCATGCCCGAGCCGCAGAGACGATTGACGGTCGCGCCGCCGACCTCGATCGGCAGGCCGGCCAGCAGGCCCGACATGCGCGCGACGTTGCGGTTGTCCTCTCCCGCCTGGTTGGCGTTGCCGTAATAGACGTCGTCGACCTTCTCCCAGTCGACCGAGCCGTTGCGGTCCATCAGCGCCTTGATCGGCACCGCGCCGAGGTCGTCGGTGCGCACGGAAGACAGCGCGCCGCCGTAGCGGCCAACGGGGGTGCGGACGGCGTCGCAGATAAAGGCGTCGGACATGACGGGTTCCCTAATTTAGCAAAAGTCGGTTCCGGTCCGCTCCCCCTCCCGGCCACCCAATGCCGGTATCCTCATG
>JAYQUR010000144.1:0-8125 GCA_038148075.1 Alphaproteobacteria bacterium
GTCTTCGCCGCCAGTGCCGAGCGCCAGGCGCCGGCGCAGTAGAAGATGAACTTCTTGTCCGCGGCGAAAAAATCGCGGTGATAGGAGGTCTCGGGATCTATCCACATTTCCAGCATGCCGCGCGGCACGTGGCGCGCGCCGGCGATACGGCCAGTCTTGGCCAGTTCCCGGATGTCTCGCAGGTCGATGAACAGGACGTCGTCGCTGCCGACCAGCTTCATCGCGTCGGCGACGCTGATCTCCTCGACCTCCTCGTTGGCGGTGGCGACCATCTGCTTGACGGTCTTCGTGATGTTCTGAGGCATGTCGTTCAGTGTTCCTCGCATTGCCCGCCCGAATGGCCGTGCGGATGGCGGTCAGGATATTCCGACCAGTACCACTTCGCCATCTCGGCGAAGACCTTCATGGCGCTCGGCGGGCGGGTGTTGCCGTCGAACTCGCGGTAGAGGCTGTTCACGTTGATGAACACGCGCTCGCGGTCGATCCAGTGGTTGAAGAAATCGGCGACGATTTGCTCGGAGGCCTCCACCCAGTCGAGGCCGGCGTCGTATCGCTTGCGCGCCTCGTCTCGCAGTTCGACGAAATAATCGCGCAGAGCGCGTACCTCGTCCTTGCCGCTGATCGGCCCATGGCCGGGCACGACGGTCTCGACGTCGAGCGACAGGATATGCTCGCACGCGTCGATCCAGTTGCCGACCGGGCCGGCCCACATCACCGGGTGCCCGCCGACGAAGACGATGTCGCCGGTAAAGATCGTTCTGTCCTCGGGGATGTGTACCAGAACGTCGCCGCGCGTATGCGCGGGCCCTACGTTCGTCAGCTCGACGGTCTTGTTGCCGACCGTCATTGTCAGTTGGCGATCGAACGTCCGCGTCGGCACCCGGTTCTCGATGCCTTCGAAATCGAATTTACGCCCCATCAATTCCCAGATTATCGCACCCGCATCGCCCATTTCCTCCCACGCGCGGACGCGGCTGATGAAGGCCTCCGGGGGGCGGATTTCCATCTCCTCGGCACAGGCTTGCGAGGCGACGATCTCGGCGCCCTCGACGAGCTGGTTGCCGTAGGTGTGGTCGCCGTTCGCATGGGTATTCACGAGTGTGTCGATGGCCTTGGCGGCAGGCGCGGCGTCGCGCATGGCATCCAGCATTTCGGCGGTCAGCGGCAGGTCGAACAGCGTGTCGACCAGCAGCGATTCGTTACCGTCGGTGATCAGTCCGGCATTGCTCCAGCCCCAGCCGCCGTCCGGCAGCAGGTAGGCGAAACTGCCGTTTCCGATGTCGTGCAGGCCCTTGGTGTATCGCCAGTCCGCCATGGTCGTCGTTGACCCTCCCTTCGAAAACCTTGTACCTGTTCGCGCATCAAAGGCAAAGGGCAGGGGGCCGCGAAGCGCCCGCATGACGATCAGGTTCGACGATATCGGCAACCGGCTGAAGGCGTTTCGCCTGGCTTCGGGTCTCGGCGCGGACGAGATCGCGGGTCGACTGGGCATCTCGCGAACGGCGCTCTACCGCTTCGAGAAGGGCGAACTCGCGAAGATCGAAACCCTGGAGCGGCTGTCAGACCTGCTGGATGTCTCCGTTCCGACGCTCCTGGGCGTCGGCGTCGAATACGTCCCGTCCGCCGTCGCCTATTTCGAGAGGCTGCGCCAGATCGAGGAAACCGCCGAGCATATCGTGGTGCTGGCCGGTCCGGTGTCGTTTCTGCTCGCCACCGACGATTTCGCCGACACGCTGGAAGAAGTCCTGATCGAGAGTATTCCGCCCGAAGCGGTGGATGCCGACCGCGCGATCGCCGGAATTCGCGAATTGCTGCCGATCCTGCGCCAGCGCAAGGACACCTACCGGACGAGGCGTCCCGGCGTTCTCAACCTGATTTCCGGTGCGGAGATCGACCGGTTTCTCCGGAACGGTCTTGTCGGCCGGCTGGATCTTGACGACGAGGTGCGTACCGAACGCCGCCGTCGCGCGCGCGCCGAGGCGGAGCACCTGATCGGGCTGATGGAAGAGGAGCCCATCGGTATCCAGATCGGAATCGTCCCCGGCGCGCTGCCGCATAACAGCTTCCAGATGTTCCGGCAGGCCGACCGGAAGATCCTGACGTTGAGCCCGTTCCGGCTCGGCGAACAGCCCAATGTCCACGGCGGTATCGCGATGATCACCTCCGCGCCGGAAGCGCTGGAACTGCACGAGCGTACCGTCGAGGACATGTGGCGGCGCGCGCGCAAGGGCCGGGAGGCGGCGTCGCTGATGCGCGAGATGATGGCGCGTCTTCCCGACTGACATGGCGGAACGAATCGCCGATCAGATCAGGGCGGCGGCGGACCACGCCGCGGCCGGACGCGTCGACGCGGCGATCGCCTGCTATCGCGCGGCACTCGATATCGATCCCGACAACCCAGGCGTCCTTCACAATCTCGGCGTCCTCGTCGCATCCGGCGGCGATCCGGCCGCCGCGATCGGGTATTTCGACCGGGCGCTCCAAGCCGACCCGTCCTATGTCTCCGCCCATATGAACCGGGCGAGCGCGTGTCGCGCGCTCGGCCGCGTCGGTGAAGCCGTCGTTTCTCTCCGCCGCGTCGCCGCGCTGGAACCGGATCACTTCGAGGCGCATAGGATGCTCGGCTTCCTCTGGCTCGCGACCGGGGACCGCGACCGGGCGATGGATCACTTCGCGCGCACCTACGATCTGCGGCGCGGCGAGGACCGCACCGGTCTCGCGGACCGGTCGCTGCGGATGGCGACGCGGGAAAAGCTCCTGCACGATGCGGCGCTTTTCCGTCATATCCCTCCGCGCCGGCGCGACGGCGACCGTTACGAGATGCTTGCGCGGCTTTACGAAGGCGTTTCAAGGGAGCTGGGCAACGGCGTCTACGAATTGAGCGACGATCAGATGGCGCGACTGGGCAGCGACTATAACGGTCCCGTTCATTTCCGCGCCGCGCCGGAACTGCCGGACGGCGCCCTCGGGAATTTCGATGCGGAAGCGGTAATGCGGGAATACCGGACAGGTTCCGGGATCGCCTCTTTCGACGGATTGCTGGCGGATACCGCGCTTGAACGGTTGCGCGCCTTTTTGACCCAAAGCACCGTCTGGCACGACTTCGACCATATAGACGGTTTCGTCGCGAGCTACCTGGAAGACGGGCTTGCCTGTCCCCTGTTCCTGCAGATTGCCGACGAGGCGCGCGCCCGATTCACGGAGCTCCTGGATGGACGGCCTCTGACGCAGGCGTGGGCGTTCAAGGGACTGCGGGGCTGCGAGCCCATCGATCTGCATGTCGATGACGGCGCGGTCAGTCTCAATTTCTGGGTGACGCCCGACGCCGCTAATCTCGATCCGGGCACGGGCGGGCTGATCGTCTATCCCGAGCCGCCGCCGGACGGTTGGCGGATGACGGACTACAATGCGGACCGCGAAAAAATCCGCGCGGCGGTCGCGCAGTCGGGTGCGCCGGTGCGTATTCCCTATGCTGCCAATCGCGCGGTATTGTTCGACGCGCGGCTGTTCCACGGCTCCGATGCGCCGCATTTCGCCGACGGCTACGAGAACCGCCGGATCAACGTGACGCTGCTTTACGGGACGTCGGATCCCGCCGTGTAACAAAAATGGTACAAACGGTTTATTTTGTAACAAATCGCTGCTAGAACCGGTCCACATTCACCGCAATCGCTTGAAAATCAGCCATGTCCGCCCTGCCTCCCTCCGATAAATACAGCTCCGCCGCCATCCGCCCCGACGAGGCCGATCCGATGCCCGACAAGCCCGTCGGCGAATTCCTTGCCAGGGTCGTCTCGAACGACTGGGTAAACGGCGAATACAAGCTGATGGTCCTCGACGTGCATCCGAAGGCGCTGACCGCCTATGCCGGACAGTTTTTCCATCTGCTGTGCCCGTCGCCGGACGGCGCGGAGGTCTGGATGCGCCGGCCGATGAGCGTCTATCGCGTGGATGAGGCCGCGAAGCGCCTCGAATTCCTCTACAAGTGCGAAGGCCGCGGCACGCAGGGGATGGCGATCCTCGAGGCGGGCGACGATTTCAACATCACCGGCCCGCTCGGCATCGGTTTCACGCTCGATCCCGCCTGGAAGAACATCGTCGTCCTCGGGCGCGGGGTCGGGCTCGCGACGCTGGCGCCGCTGTCGCAGCTCGCTGCCGAGAATGGCGTCGGCGTCACGGCTATCCTGAGCGCGCGTTCGCCCGAGCTCGTCATGTCCGAAGATCTGTTCAAGGGGCTCGGCGCCGAGACGATCAAGGTGGTCGACAGCGACGGCTCCAGCGACGTCGACAAGGTCGAGGAAATTCTCGAAAAGCTGATCGCCGACGGAAAGGCGGACGCGTTCTTCACCTGCGGCTCCAACCGTCTCCTGAGCCTCATGAAGCGCCTCGGCAAGGACCGCGGCGTTCCCGGCCAGGTCGCGATGGAACAGATCATGGTGTGCGGTTTCGGCGCTTGCTACGTTTGCATGCGCACCTTCGAAGTGAACGGCGAAAAGACCCTGCGGCGCGTCTGCCGCGAAGGGCCGGTCTTCAACATGCAGGAGGCAGTGGGATGGTAGATCTTACCGTCAAAATCGGCGATCTGACGCTGGCGAACCCGATCCAGCCCGCGTCGGGTGCTTTTTCGTGGGAGTACGCAGACGTCATCGATCTCAACCGGCTGGGCGCGCTGGTCGCCAAGACGATCTGCCGCGAGCCGCGCCTCGGCAACCCGACGCCGCGCATGGCCGAGACCGAGGCAGGCATCATCCAGTCGATCGGTCTGCCCGGCAAGGGGATCGAATATTTTCTCGATCACATCGTGCCCGAATACGCGAAGTTCACGCCGCCGCTGGTCGTGAGTTGCTCGTCCGAGGACGCCGACGACTTCGCCGAACTGGCGCGCGAGCTCAGCGTTCCCGACGTCGACGTGGTCGAGTGCAACATCTCGTGCCCGACGCGCAACACGACGGGCGGAAATTTCGCCCTCGACGTCGAACACACAAAGCATGTCGTCGGCAAGATCCGGGAGGCGACCGACAAGCCGCTGTGGGCGAAGCTGTCGCCGAACGCAGGCGACATCGTGTCCATCGCGCTGGCGGCCGAGGAAGCGGGGGCGGATGCGGTCTGCATCGCCAACACGTTCCTGTCGCTCAAGATCCGCACCGACAATTTCCGACCTGCGCTCGGCAACAAGTTCGGCGGCATGGTATCGCCGGCATTGAAACCGATCGTGCTGCGCATGGTCTATCAGTGCGCCAAGGAGGTGAAGATCCCGATCATCGGCATCGGCGGCGTCACCAAGGCGGAGGACGTCGTCGAGTACATGCTGGCTGGCGCGTCCGCGGTCGGCATCGGCTATGCCGGTTTCCGAAATCCGACGGCGCTGACCAACATCATCGACGATCTCGAGGAATGGTGCGACGAGCGCGGGATCGAGCGGGTCAGCGACCTGATCGGCGCGGTGAAGGACGACGACATGGAGTTGGACCCGCTCGTCGCCGCGTCGCACGGCGTCTGAGGCGCCATGTCGCTGTTTTCGGTCACACTGCCGTTGAGCGCGGAGACCGTTGCCGACTATCATCGGACGGGCGCGTGGGGCGATCGGACGATCTACAGGATCGTCCGCGATCACGCGGACAATAGGCCCGACGCAGCGGCGCTGACAGACAACTACCGGACGCTTTCGTGGCGCGATCTAGTCGATGCCGTCGATGCGTTTGCTGCAGACCTGCGAATGCGGGGAGCGATCCGGGGAAGCAGCATATTCGTCGGTGCGCCCAACCGCATGGAAACGGTGATCGCGCTGCTGGCCGCGTCTCGCGACGGTCTCGTCTGCTGCCCGTCGCCGCACCGCAACCATACGGTCGCCGAGATCGCCGACATGTGCGATCGCGCAGCCTGCAATTTCTATATCCATCATCCGGGTCACGGGTCCGACGCCGAGGCCGACGAAATCCTCGGCCTGATCAGCGGTTTGGCGTCGCTCGAACATGTTTACCGGCTTCGTCCGCAGCACGAGGCGCCGTTCGCCGGCTGCCTCGACGAAACCGCGCCGGCCGTCGAACCGGCCGGCGATCCCGACCTCGTCACTTATCTTGCGTTTACGTCCGGGTCCACGGGCAAACCCAAGGGCGTGATGCAGAGCGACAATTCGCAACTCGTCGCTGCGCGCGGGATCACGGCCGCCTGGGGGTTCGGCGAACACACTGTGACCTGCTCTCTCAGCCCGTTCAGTCACAACCTCGGATGCGGGACGCTTTGGACGTCGTTCGTCTGCGGCGGCGAGTTCGTGATCCACGACTGGCCGCGCACCGAGAGCACGCTGGACCGACTGGAGGCCGCAAACGTCGATTATCTGGTCGGTGTGCCCACCCATGCGATGGATCTGCTCGAAGAACTGAACAGCCGCGGCATCGAGAAATACGAACGCCTCGCGAGCTTCCGGGTCTCGGCCGCCGCCTGCCCCGAACATGTCGCCGGCGGGCTCTACGATATCGGCATTCCGGTCCAGAAGGGATACGGTATGACCGAGACCAACGGCCATCAGCACGGGCTTCCCGGCGACACGCGCCCGCAGGTGACCGGAACGTCGGGCGTCTGCTGCCCGGACTACGAGCTGGGGGTGTTCGACCCCGACGACCCCGACCGACGGCTGGCGACCGGCGAAAGCGGTCTCGTCGGCGGCAAGGGCGGCTCTCTGATGCTGGGCTATTTCAACGACGCGCCCGCGACCGAGGCGTGTCTGAACGCCGACGGCTGGTTTCTCACCGGCGACCTCGGCCGCATCGACGAAGACGGCTACCTGACGCTTACCGGGCGCCGCAAGGAGCTGATCGTGCGCGGCGGCCACAACATCAATCCCAACCTGCTGGAAGACCTCGCCCTTCGCCATCCGGCGATCGACCTCGCCGCAGCGATCCCGGTGCCGGACGAGCGTCTCGGCGAACGTGCCTGTCTCGCGGTGATGTTCGAACGCGGCCAGCGCCTGTCGGCGGCAGAGATCCTGCGGCATCTCGCCGACGAGGGACTGTCGCGCTACGACATGCCGGAATTCTGGCTGCCCTACGACGACATCCCGGTGATGCCGAACGGCAAGCTCGACAAGCAGGAAATCATCCGGCGCGTCGGCGACGGCTCGCTCAAACCAGAACCCGTAAGCTAGGAAATCCCATGCGCGCCGTCGTGCTCGACGAATACGGCTCCCTCGACAATCTCGCCATTCGCGACATGCCCGACCCTCAGCCCGGTCCCGACGACGTCGTGATCGACGTGAAGGCGACGGCGGTGAATTACGTCGATCTCGTGCTGATCGGCGGGACCTATCAGTTCAAACCGGATCTGCCGTTCGTGCCAGGCAAGGGGCCGTCGGGCATCGTCCATGCCGCGGGCGTCAACGTGACGCACGTTTCTCCCGGCGACCGCGTTGTCTGCATGGCCGAGACCGGTGGCTACGCGTCGCGCTGCATGGTCGCGGCAAAGAACTGCTATCGGCTGCCCGACGGCTTGTCGTTTGCGGACGCCGCGTCGATGGCGTTGGTCTACGACACGGCTTGGTTCTCGCTCGTCGAGCGGGGCCGGTTCTCGGAAGGCGAGACCGTTCTCGTTCTCGGCGCTTCCGGCGGCGTCGGGCTGGCAGCGATCCAGCTCGTGAAGGCGCTGGGCGGCAAAGCGCTCGCCGGAATCGCCAACATGGACAAGGCCGGTCTATGCACCGACGCGGGCGCCGACGCCATCGTCGATCTCGGCGCGGACAACCTGAAGGATTCGCTGCGCGAGCAGGTGTTCGCCGCGACCGACGGGAAGGGCGCCGACGTCGTGATCGATCCGCTTGGCGACGACATCTTCGATGCGGCGATCCGCACGGTCGCGTGGTGCGGCCGCTATATCGTGATCGGCTTCGCCGCCGGGCGCATCCCGACGCTCCGCGCGAACTACGTGCTGGTGAAGAACATCGACGTCGGCGGGTTGCAGATCAGCGACTACCGCCGTCGCCGGCCGGATCTGACCGCGAAATGCTTCGCACATCTGTTCGAGTTGTATGACGCTGGAAAGATAAAGGCGCTGCCCACCGAGGTGCGGCCGTTCGAAGATTTTCTCGGCGCGTTGAAGGACGTGGAGGACCGCAATATCCGCGGCCGTATCG
>JAYQUR010000145.1:0-8117 GCA_038148075.1 Alphaproteobacteria bacterium
CCGAGTGGTTAAAGGGGACGGGCTGTAAACCCGTTGGCTTAGCCTACGTTGGTTCGAATCCAACCCCCTCCACCAGCACCCGGTCGCGTTCCGGAAGTCCCTGGCGGCCTTGCCGTCCGGGAAGGAGGTCGCGGTCGGGTTGCGGATGTTCCGGTGCGGATGTTCGGCGTCAAGGATGTTGGACGCAAGGATGTTGGACGTCGGCGAGTAGCGTAACGGCAGCGTTTATTGGGGTGTGCTGACGAGAGAGCGAAACGAAGAGCGCTGCGGGTGTAGCTCAATGGTAGAGCCCCAGCCTTCCAAGCTGGTTACGTGGGTTCGATTCCCATCACCCGCTCCAGTTAACAGGGGTCGCGGACAGGTTCCGGGGCCCGGCGCGACAGGGCGAGGCCCGGCGCGAGACTAAATCAACCGGTCGCCGGCGTCGGCGACCACCCGAAGCGGAGGACGCGAGGTCCGATGCGATGGAAAGACACTAAGTAAGGGTTCGAGAGAATGGCGAAGGAAAAGTTCGAACGTACGAAGCCGCACTGCAACGTGGGTACGATCGGTCATGTTGATCACGGGAAGACGTCGCTGACGGCAGCGATCACGAAGGTTTTGGCTGAGACGGGCGGTGCGACGTTCACGGATTACGCGAACATCGACAAGGCGCCGGAGGAGCGTGAGCGTGGGATCACGATTGCGACGGCGCATGTCGAGTACGAGACGGAGAACCGTCACTACGCGCATGTGGACTGCCCCGGTCATGCTGACTACGTGAAGAACATGATCACGGGCGCGGCGCAGATGGACGGGGCTATTCTCGTTGTTTCGGCGGCGGACGGTCCGATGCCGCAGACGCGCGAGCACATTCTTCTTGCACGCCAGGTTGGCGTTCCTGCGATTGTCGTGTTCCTGAACAAGTGCGACCAGGTTGACGACGAGGAGCTTCTGGAGCTTGTGGAGCTTGAGGTTCGCGAGCTTCTGTCGTCTTACGATTTTCCTGGCGACGACATTCCGATTGTGAAGGGTTCTGCGCTTGCGGCGCTTGAGGATTCGGACCGTGCGCTTGGTCACGATGCGATCACGGAGCTGATGGCGGCGGTTGATTCGTACATTCCGCAGCCGGAGCGTCCGAAGGATCTTCCGTTCCTGATGCCGATCGAGGACGTTTTCTCGATTTCGGGTCGCGGCACGGTTGTGACGGGTCGTATCGAGCGCGGTATCGTGAATGTTGGCGACAACGTCGAGATCGTGGGGATCAAGGACACGGCGACGACGGTTGTGACGGGCGTGGAGATGTTCCGGAAGCTTCTGGACAGCGGCGAGGCGGGCGACAATGTCGGCTGCCTGCTGCGCGGCATCGACCGCGAGGAGGTGGAGCGCGGTCAGGTTCTTGCGAAGCCCGGTTCGATCACGCCGCACACGAAGTTCAAGGCGGAAGCGTACATCCTGACGAAGGAGGAGGGCGGCCGTCACACGCCGTTCTTCACGAAGTACCGTCCGCAGTTCTACTTCCGGACGACGGACGTTACGGGTCAGGTCGATCTTCCGGAAGGCACGGAAATGGTGATGCCGGGCGACAACATCTCGATGGACGTCGAGTTGATCGCGCCGATCGCGATGGACGAGGGCCTGCGGTTCGCGATCCGCGAAGGCGGCCGCACCGTCGGCGCAGGCGTCGTCGCCGGTATCACAGAGTAAAGACCGAACGGAAGGCCTTTAGAGGATTACGAACATGGATAATCAGAATATCCGCATCAGGCTGAAGGCCTTCGATCACCGCGTTCTGGACGCGTCGACGGGTGAAATCGTCGACACGGCCAAGCGCACCGGCGCCGAGGTGCGGGGGCCCATTCCGCTCCCGACCAAGATCGAGAAATACACGGTTCTCCGGTCGCCCCACGTAGACAAGAAGTCGCGCGAGCAGTTCGAAATCCGGACGCACAAGCGGCTTCTCGACATCATCGATCCGACGCCCCAGACGGTGGACGCGCTCATGAAGCTCGACCTCGCAGCCGGTGTCGACGTCGAGATCAAGCTCTAGGAACCGAACGATGCGCTCCGGACTGATCGCACAGAAAGTGGGCATGACTCGCATCTTTACCGATGCGGGAGAGCATGTCCCCGTGACGGTGTTGAAGGTGGACGGCTGTCAGGTCGTCGACGTTCGCACCAAGGACAAACATGGCTATACCGCCGTCCAGATCGGCGCCGGCGCAGCCAAGCCGAAGAACACGTCAAAGCCGATGCGCGGCCACTTCGCCAAGGCGAAGGTCGAGCCCAAGCGTCGCCTCGTCGAGTTCCGGGTTAGCGAAGATGCGATGCTGAATGTCGGCGACGAGATCACGGCGGATCATTTCGTCGCGGGCCAGTTCGTCGACATTGCCGGCACGTCGATCGGCAAGGGCTTTGCGGGCGGCATGAAGCGTCACAACTTCAGCGGCCTGGAAGCAAGCCATGGCGTGTCCATCAGCCACCGCAGTCATGGTTCCACCGGTAACAGCCAGGACCCGGGCAAGGTGTTCAAGGGCAAGAAAATGGCCGGTCACATGGGTGCAGAACGCGTGACGGTCCAGAACCTTCCCGTGGTTCGCACCGATGCCGACGAAGGTCTGATTTTCGTCCGCGGCAGCGTGCCCGGCCATGACGGCGGCTGGGTGGAGATTTCGGACGCGGTCAAGCGGGCGGCGCCGGAAGAACTGCCTTTCCCCGCAGCTATCCGGGGCGGTGCGTCGGCTCAGACCGATGAACCCGTCGAGGATGCAGCCGTTGAGCCGGCCGAAGCGGACGCCGGTGGCGACGCCGAAGAGAAGAAGGAATAGCGCGCCATGAAGTGCGACGTTCTCACACTGGATAACACGAAGGCGGGCTCGATCGAACTCGCGGACGGGGTGTTCGGCGCGGAAGTGCGCAAGGACATCATCGCCCGGATGGTCAACTGGCAGCTTGCCAAGCGCCGTGGCGGCAACCACAAGACCAAGACCGTTTCGGAGATAAGCGGTACGACGGCGAAGCCGTGGCGCCAGAAAGGCTCCGGACGCGCGCGCCAGGGTAGCCTGCGCTCGGTTCAGTTCCGCGGCGGCGCGGTCAGCATGGGGCCGGTGGTCCGTGACCATAGCCAAAAGCTGCCGAAGAAGGTCCGGAAGCTGGCCATGCGCTCGGCCCTGTCGAGCAAGCAGGCCGAAGGCAAGCTGATCGTGATCGACAGCGCTGCCCTCGATGCGCCGAAGACGAAGGATCTCGCAGCGAAGTTCTCGGCGCTGGGCTGGAACAACGTTCTCGTCGTTACCGGTGCCGAGGTCGACGCCAATTTCGCACGTGCCGCCGCCAACCTGGCGAACGTCGACGTACTGCCGCAGCAGGGCGCCAACGTCTACGACATCGTGCGCCGAGACACGCTCGTCCTGACCAAGGAAGCTGCCGAACACCTGCAGGAGCGCCTGTCATGAGCTGGAAATATCACCGTCCGGTCAAGATTTCGGCCGCATCTGCCTGCGACGTCATCCTGTCGCCGGTGATCACCGAAAAGGCGACCATGGGCTCGGAACATAACCAGGTCACCTTCCGCGTACCGCTTTCGGCGTCCAAGCCGGCGATCCGTGCGGCCGTCGAGGAGCTGTTCAAGGTCAAGGTCAAGGCGGTGAACACTGTTCGCCAGCAGGGCAAGGTCAAGCGGTTCCGCGGTCAGATGGGCAAGCGTCCGGACTACAAGAAGGCGATCGTCACCCTCGAAGAGGGCCATAACATCGACGTGACGACGGGAATCTGAACCAATGGCGCTGAAACAATATAAACCGAACACGCCGGCGACCCGGGGCCTCGTCCTCGTCGACCGGTCCGAGCTCTGGAAAGGCAAACCCGTCAAAAGTCTGACGGAAGGCCTGACCAAGAACGGCGGCCGCAACAACAAGGGCCGGATCACCGCGCGTCGACGCGGCGGCGGGCACAAGCGGTTGTATCGCGTAATCGATTTCAAACGTCGCAAGTTCGACGTGGCGGCGACCGTCGAACGGTTGGAATACGATCCCAACCGTTCGGCCTTCATCGCGCTGATCAATTACGACGACGGCGAGCAGGCATACATCATCGCACCGCAGCGGCTGCAGGTCGGCGACAAGGTCATCGCCGCCGATCGCGCCGACATCAAGCCAGGCAATGCGATGCCGATGGAAAACATGCCGGTCGGAACGATTATCCACAATGTGGAGATGAAGCCCGGCCGCGGCGGCCAGATCGCGCGTGCCGCCGGCACCTACGTCCAGCTCGTCGGCAAGGATTCCGGTTACGCTCAGCTTCGGCTCGCGTCCGGCGAACTGCGCATGGTGCCCGGCAAGTGCATGGCCACCGTCGGTGCGGTTTCGAACTCCGACAATCAGAACATCAACCTCGCGAAGGCGGGCCGCAAGCGCTGGCTCGGCAAACGCCCGCAGGTGCGCGGCGTTGCGATGAACCCGGTGGATCACCCGCACGGCGGCGGCGAAGGCCGCACCTCGGGCGGCCGCCATCCGGTTTCGCCGTGGGGCAAGCCGACCAAGGGCGCACGGACTCGGAAGAAGAAGAAATCCGACGATCTGATCATGCGCCGGCGGCGGAAGAAGTAGGAAAGGGAGAGGCACTTTGGCCCGTTCAGTCTGGAAAGGTCCGTTCGTCGACGGCTATCTCCTCAAGAAGGCGGAGGAGACGCGCGCGTCCGGCCGCAAGGATGTCATCAAGATCTGGTCTCGTCGGTCGACGATCCTGCCGCAGTTCGTGGGTCTCACGTTCGGCGTGCACAACGGCCAGAAACACATACCGGTGCTCGTGACCGAAAACATGGTCGGTCACAAGTTCGGTGAATTTGCGCCGACGCGGACCTATTACGGTCACGCCGCCGACAAGAAATCGAAGAGGGGCTGATCATGGGTAAACCCTCCTTCCAGCGGCGTCTGGCGGACAATGAGGCGAAGGCTTTCGCCAAGACAATCCGCGTCAGCCCGCAGAAACTCAACCTCGTGGCGCAGTCGATCCGCGGCTTGCCGGCCGAAAGGGCGCTCGCCGAGCTCAGCTTTTCGCGCAAGCGCATCGCGGGCACCGTCAAGACGGTCCTGCAGGCGGCGATCGCGAACGCGGAAAACAATCACCAGCTCGACGTCGACCGTCTGGTCGTCTCCGAGGCGACGGTCGGCAAGGCCTTCGTCATGAAGCGCTTCCGGGCGCGCGCCCGCGGCCGCGTGGGACGCATCCACAAGCCGTTCAGCAATCTCACGGTCGTCGTACGCGAAGTCGAGGAGGACGCGTAATGGGTCAGAAAGTAAATCCGATCGGTCTGCGCGTCGGCATCAACCGCACCTGGGACTCGCGTTGGTACGCCAACGACGAGAACTACGGGAACTTGCTGCACGAAGACATCAAGCTGCGCGATTACCTGTTCGACCGGCTGTCGCAGGCGGGCATCAGCCGCATCGTCATCGAGCGTCCGGCGAAGAAGGCCCGTGTGACGATCCACTCGGCGCGTCCGGGCGTGGTCATCGGCAAGAAGGGGGCGGACATCGAGAAGCTTCGCCGCGAAGTCGCCCAGATGACGGACAGCGAAGTTCACCTGAACATCGTCGAGATTCGCAAGCCGGAGATCGACGCCAAGCTGGTGGCCGACAACATCGCCCAGCAGCTGGAGCGCCGGGTTGCATTCCGCCGCGCCATGAAACGCGCTGTCCAGTCCGCTATGCGGCTCGGTGCTGAGGGGATCCGGATCAACTGCGCCGGTCGACTCGGCGGTGCGGAAATCGCGCGTACCGAATGGTATCGCGAAGGTCGCGTTCCGCTGCACACGCTGCGTGCAGACGTCGATTACGGCACGGCAACTGCGCGGACCACATACGGTGCCTGCGGCGTGAAGGTCTGGATCTTCAAGGGTGAAATCCTCCAGCACGACCCGATGGCGCAGGAAAAACGTCTGCAGGACCAACAGGTCGGCCGCTGAGGCACGAGTTACGGGAATAAGTAGAAATGCTCGCACCGAAAAGAACGAAGTTCCGCAAGGCTCATAAGGGCCGGATCAAGGGGAATGCAAAGGGCGCAACGACGCTGAATTTCGGCTCGTTCGGCCTCAAGGCGACGACGCCTGGCCGCGTCACCGCACGCCAGATCGAGGCTTCGCGCCGGGCGATCACGCGCCACATGCGCCGCTCTGGTCGGGTATGGATCCGCATTTTTCCGGATGTGCCCGTTTCGCAGAAGCCGGCCGAAGTCCGCCAGGGTAAGGGTAAGGGCTCGCCTGAATATTGGGCGTGCCGCGTGAAGCCGGGCCGGATCATGTTCGAAATAGACGGCGTGCCGTCCGACATCGCCCGCGTCGCGCTCGAACTCGCCGCGGCCAAGCTTCCGGTCCAGACCCGCGTCGTGACGCGCCTGGTCGGCGGAGGAGAGTGATGATGGCGAGCGCGGAAGACCTGCGTCAGAAGTCCGACGACGAACTGAACGATGAGCTTCGGAACCTAAAGCGCGAGCAGCTAAACCTGCGTTTTCAGCGCGCTTCCGGCCAGCTCGAAGCGACGAGCCGCGTGCGCGCGGTGCGCCGCGACATCGCGCGCATCAATACGATCATGAACGAACGCCGCCAGGCGGCCTCGTAAGGACGGACAAAAAAGATGCCCAAACGTATTCTCCAGGGGACGGTTGTCTCGAACAAGGCGGACAAGACCGTGACGGTGCTTGTCGAACGCCAGATTCAGCATCCGCTCTACAAGAAGATCATCCGGCGTTCCAAGAAGTTCGCGGCGCATGATCCGGAAAACCGGTGCAACGAGGGCGATACCGTCCGCATCCAGGAATGCCGGCCGATCTCCAAGAGCAAGACCTGGGAAGTGATCTTTGACGACGCGTAAAGCGGCAGAGGTACAAGGACAAGACGAATGATTATCCCCGAATCCAACCTCGAGGTCGCCGACAACTCCGGCGCACGCCGTGTGCAGTGCATCCGGATCATCGGCGGCTCAAAACGCCGCTGGGCCACGGTGGGAGACGTGATTATCGTTTCCGTAAAGGAAGCAATTCCGCGCGGCCGCGTGAAAAAGGGCGACGTCCACCGAGCCGTTATCGTGCGCACGTCGAAGGAAATCCGGCGCCCCGACGGCACGTCGATCCGGTTCGACCGGAATGCGGCGGTGCTGCTGAATAATGCGAACGAGCCGATCGGCACCCGCATTTTCGGTCCGGTCACGCGCGAACTTCGCGCCCGGCGTTACATGAAGATCATCTCGCTCGCCCCCGAAGTACTCTAGGGCGGGAAGAACGGAGCAAGGAAATGGCTGCGCGAATTAGAAAAGGCGACGAGGTGATCGTCATCTCCGGCCGCGACAAGGGCAAGAAAGGCAACGTGCTGCGCGTGCTGCCGGACGAGAACCGCGTCATCGTCCAGGGCGTCCACGTCGTAAAGCGGCATCAGCGCCAAACCCAGACCCAGCAGGGCGGGATCGTCGAGATCGAGGGTTCGATCCACGTCTCGAACGTCGCTCTGCTCGACCCCGAAAGCGGCGACGCAACCCGCGTCGGTTTCCGCACGCTGGAAGACGGCCGCAAGGTGCGGTTCGCCAAGCGTTCCGGCGAAGTGATTGACTGAGGACACCGGTATGGCTGCCCGTCTGAAAGAGCTTTACGACTCCGAAATCCGCGCCTCGATGCGCGAGCAGTTCGGCTACTCGAACCCCATGCAGATTCCGCGTCTCGACAAGGTCGTGCTGAACATGGGGGTCGGCGATGCCGTGAACGATTCCAAGAAGGTCGACCATGCGGCGCGCGACATGACCGCAATCGCCGGCCAGAAGCCGATCGTGGTCCGCGCAAAGAAATCCGTCGCGACCTTCAAACTGCGCGAGGGAATGCCGATCGGCGTGAAGGTCACGCTGCGTCGCGACCGCATGTACGAATTCATCGATCGCCTTGTGACGATCGCCCTGCCGCGTGTCCGCGACTTCCGCGGGCTGTCGCCGAAGAGCTTCGACGGTCGCGGCAACTACGCGATGGGCATTCGCGAGCAGATCATTTTCCCGGAAATCGACTATGACCAGGTCGACGAGTTCCGGGGCATGGATATTGTCGTGTGCACGACCGCACAGGATGACGAGCAGGCGCGTGCGCTGCTCAAGGCTTTCAAC